>JAJZLQ010000061.1 GCA_021850605.1 Actinomycetes bacterium | reverse complement strand
GAATGGGGCGTTGAATGAGAAGACTCCGCCATCGGCCGCGACGAGCCAATAGCCACCCGTGGCCGGATCGGCTGCCATGCCGACGATGGGCTGGTTGAGCTTGGTACCGCCCATCGAGCCGTAGAAGCCCGCATTACCGAAGGTGAAGATGCCTCCGTCCTTGGCCACCAGCCAGTAGCCTTGCCCATTCGGAGTTGACGCCATGCCCACGACCGGCTGGTTGAGCGGGAATCCGCTCATAGAGCCGTAGGAGCCGGCGTCACCGGCGCTCGTGAGGAAGTCGGAGAGCTCTTGGCTCCAGGTGAATGCGTATCCCGAGGTGGGAAGCTGCGTGTCGGCGACGATGTCCGTGCAGTAGGAGGCGAAATAGCCGGCTGCATTGAGCGCAACCGCACCACCGGCATCGAGATTGGACGAACTCTGATAGAGGATGGCGTCCCTATGTTGCCAGCAGCCGCTCGTGTTGGTGGTCGAGCAGCTCAGGTTTATCGAGGTGCCGTTGGCATTCAGGCCGTCGCTATACATCCAGTCATAGATGGCGGCAAGCGGGTTCACCTCGTTGCCGGCCCATATGGAGGAGCTGTAGACATAGCCGGGCGCAAGGGCGTCACCACCCTGGGCGGCACCTGTCGCGGCATAAGAGTTGAGCGAGGAGGACATGCCGGTCAGAGGTGCCAGGCCCCGGGCGGTACGCTCGAGATTTATCAGCACGAAAATCTGCTCGGCACCGGTCAGGAGCGAGAAGTTAACGGGCAGGACCATTGCCGGAAGCGACTCCTGCGCCCTGGCTTGGTTGATGTCGTAGAGAATCACCGAGATGCAGGCACCGCTCTCGTTGTAGCTCCCTGCACCACATGCACCGCCCCAGGCTTCGGCCGGCGGAATGTTGTAGGCCGGATTGTAAGGAGTGGTCGTCGATACCAGCCGACTCCCCGACAGCTGCCGGGCAGGATTTGCACCGAATGGACCGCCAACCACTAGAAGCGCGGCAATCCCCAGGACAGCGCCAATAAGGCGCCACGATCTTTGCAGGGCCTTAAGCGGCATCCGACCCCCTTGCGATTTAATCCCCGAATGGATTCCGATCAGGCTAGCGGTCGAGCCCCATGGGTGCTGACCCTCCCCGCCTAAGCATCTCCCACCACCTCAACAGCCGGGGTATTGGCAACGGTGCCGATGGGCGACGCGCCCGACGTACTCGCACGCATGCGCCTGTATCAGGGAGGTGAAGGCCGCCGGGCCGGGGGGCGACCAGCTCATACACGACGCCGGCGCAGGCCCAGCAGCCAAAGGCCCGCGTCTGCCGCCATGAGCCAGAATGCGATGAGGACCGCGGCACGCTCGGCGAGCGCCAACGCCCTCCTGATGTCAACGGTCGCGGCAGCCACTTGAGTCCCAAAGCGATACCTCGACGGCCCTGGTCCAGGAACGGCGTCAGTACCCAGCCCGATTCCCAGTGCATGAGCGAAAGCGGCCAGCACAATGCCTGCGTTGGGCGACGAATACGCCATCGCGTCACGCCGGGCCCTCGCATAAAGCGTGAGCGTGGGCGCTTGTGCCGCAGCGCATACCGCCAATGCAGCGGCCCGCGACGGCAGCCAACCCGAGGCAACGCCGAGGCCGCCGGGAATGACTCCAAAGCGGACGTTCGATGGCTCTGCGTGCTCGGCCCTGGCGCCAATCGCCTGCGCCGCTGCGTATGCGAGTAATCCGTCAGCCCCGGCCGCATTCAAGTAGAGCAGCGAGCCGCACACGTCCTGGGCGAAGCTCGCGGCAATGGACTCCACTGCCACCCGGGCCGGCGATACATCGCCCGGGGCTACGGCACCGCCAGGGCCCTCCTGCTCGAGAACGGCCGCGGACGCGACCGCCCGCTCGCGCATATGCCCCAAGCCCACGCAGGCTGCGCCGGCAAGGGCTTCAGATCCAAAGTCACCCAATGCCAGACGGGCGGCCCGTCCGGCGAGGATTGGCAATGCAGCGCCGGCCACGGCGAATCTGACGCCACCGGAAATCGTGTCAGTCCATAGGATCTCCTCGGCAAAGTGGAGGATCCGCTCGTAGCCCCTAGCGAGGCTGACCCGCTCCCCGATGCCGGACGCAAGCGAATCAAGGACGAGCGCAGCCGGAACCACCAACATGCGCCTAAGCCAAACTGCCCTCAAGCCCGCTCCCAAAATCGGGGCACCCGTGCCGCCATGCTGCCCTCCTTCACCCGACCACGCTTGCTAATCGGCCAAATGGCCTATGGCACTGGTGTCACAAAATGCGCCGCAACGCTCAAGATACCTGGCCCAGCCGCCGACATTTCTGGTGAACGTGAGATTTGGATTCTAGGGGGCAACGCAGCGAGCGCCTGGTTGGACGCCGGCCACGAAGCAATCCCGGACGCTGCGACCGTCCCCACCCTCTCGTGGAAGCGGGTTTCCCAGTTATGACCGACCGAGTAATACGACGTTGGCTAATGCGTGGCGGAGTGACGCGCTGGCTTTTCGACGCCCCGACGGCGCTCCCACTCTCGACGGGCTCGATGGGAATGTGGGCCGCCAGCCTCTGCCTTGCCGGCTCCCTGCTCGGTCTGGTCGTCACCCTGCTCCTACCCAACGCTACCCAGTATCGCCTAAATCTTGCAACCAATGGCCTGCTCAGCGTAGGAGGCATTGTCCTGACGATTAACTCCGAGAGGATCGGCCGGGTCGGGGCGAACACCATAGTGGCGGTCGGTACCTTCGCCATTACGCTTCAGGTCGCCACTGGCAACGGCATGGACCCGGCCATTCTCGCCTGCATGCTTTACGCCTGGATCGCGGTGTACGTCTTCGCTTTCCTCTCCACAGCCGAAGCCATTGCCCATATCGGCTTCATTACCACCTGCTACACGATCGCACTGGTCTTCGGCCAGAGGCCGAGCGCTCCTCTCGCGGACTGGGTGCTGACGATAGCCACGGTGCTCGTAACCTCCGGTGCTGTCGGTTACTTGAGCTATCAGCTGCGCAAGCAGGCGGTGACCGACAGCCTCACCGGCATCCCCAATCGGAAAGGGTGGGAAGTCGCCTTTGGGAGGGAGATGGCCCGCGCTCGTCGTACGGGCTCGTCATTCGTGATCGCCATCTTCGACCTAAACGATTTCAAACAGATAAACGACCTGTACGGGCATAGCGTCGGGGACAGGGTGCTGGTCGAGACGGGCAATGCCCTGCGCTCGGTACTACGCCCCTACGACCTGGTTGTGCGCTGGGGAGGCGACGAATTCGTGGTGCTCGCGCTGCTGAAGCACCCCTCCGAGGGCGGCCCCCTGATCGACAGGCTCATTCGAAGCGTCAGGACCAACTCGTCACTCAGCTGCGGGGCAGTGATCGCCCGTCCCGGTGCCGGCACTGCTCAAGATCTGCTCGCACGCGCAGACGAGGCCCTCTACCGGGCCAAGGGTAATCCTGAGATCGAATACCTGCTCGAGTCCTTCAGCACCACCTGACCCTCTTGGGTAACCGCTACGCCACGACATTCCAACCGGAGACAGGAGCCAGGAGAGTCGCCGGGCAAAAGCAGGCCGAGAACGAAAGATGGGTACGCGTCTTCCCCGGGGGACCGGTACGGCCGTGGCTTGGATGGGCGCAGCGAGGCATCGAAGCGTAACATGTTCTAGAGGCGAAAGCTTTGGCCCTGGGCAGGAATCCGCTCGCGGAACGTACGCTCCTCGCGGAACGGGTTGAGCGGCGATTCGAGCCGCGACGTCAAGCTGAAGGGCACAAGCTCTGGCCGGTGGCTAACGTGCGGCCGCCCCGTGGCATCAGGGGCAGGGGCGTCCCGGTCAAGCGGCCGGGGGGACCGTCGCCCGACTGGGAGTCACTGGGCTTGGGGAACTCAGGCGGAAGCCTTATCGCGCTTCCGCGTCGACGCTGTAATGCCGGCGGTGAGGCATAGGAAGGAGTGGGTTTTGGGGATCTCCGATCGCGTAGGCTTCGATGACGCCCAGGTGGCCGAATACGCCAAGTCACTTGGCATACCAGGCTTGATCGACATCCACGTGCATTTCATGCCCGACAACGTGATGCGCAAGGTGTGGGCCTACTTCGAGAGCGCCGGACCCCTGATCGGGTCCAGCTGGCCTGTCGCATACAGGCTGCCCGAGGAAGAGCGCTTGGAGTTGCTATCCTCCTTCGGCGTCCTACGCCACGGTGCGCTCAACTACCCGCACAAGCCAGGCATGGCCGAATGGCTGAACGAGTGGAGTGCCGGCTTCGCCGATTCGCATCCGACGAGCTTCCGCTGCGCAACCTTCTATCCGGAGCCCTCCGCTGAGCGCTACGTACAGCGTGCGATCGAGGACGGGGTGCAGCTTTTCAAGGCACATATCCAGGTAGGAGCCTACGATCCCCGCGATCCTCAGCTGAAGTCGGTCTGGGGCGCGCTCGCCGAGGCGGGAATACCGGTGGTGACACATTGCGGATCCGGGCCGACGCCTGGCACCTTTACCGGCGTTGGGCCAATAGCCGAGGTGCTCGCTGCGAATCCGGCACTCACCATGGTCATTGCCCATCTGGGAAACCCGGACTACGAGGAGTTCCTGGACCTCGCAGCACGCTACGCGAACGTCCATCTTGACACCACCATGACCTTCACGCCCTTCACCGAGAGCCAGGCACCGTTTCCGCCTAGATTGATTCCGCGCCTTTTGGAACTCGGCGATCGAATACTGCTCGGCTCAGACTTTCCCAATATCCCCTACCCCTACTCGGCCCAGATTGCGGCCCTGGCGGATTTGGGGCTAGGCGATGACTGGATGCGCGGGGTTTTGTACTCGAACGCAAAGCGCCTCATGGGGGTCTAGGTGAGTCGTATCACTCAAGGACCCTGCACCGGGGTTTTCGTGCTGGCTGGGATAAGATTTCCTACTGGTTTGGTCATATCCCGCCTCGGCAAGGAGTGAGATTGGATCGCTCAAGCCCGCTACCGCTGTGGGCACAGCTTTTGGAAGATCTGCGAGAGCGGATTAATGCCGGCGAATTCGCGGTGCGGTTCCCGACCGATAAGGAGATGATCGAGCAATACCGTGTCTCCCGCCAAACCGTCCGCGAAGCGGTACGACGCCTCGAGCAGGAAGGCGTGGTAGTGCGCCGGCGCGGTCGAGGCACCAACCTCACTGACAAGCGCTTCTACCAGCAGCTCGGAACCGTCTACTCGCTCTATCGCGAACTCGAGAAAATGGGGCACGTCCAGGGTTCGAAAATCCTGGCCCAGGGAACCAAGCACGACAGTGCCCTGGCGCACGAGTTCGGTGTCCCCGACGACCACCTCTTTTTCTATCTGGAACGAATTCGGTTTGCGGATCTCGAGGCGGTTGCCATCGATCGGCTTGTCATGCCGATGAAGTTCGCCGCAACACTCGCAGAGGCGAACTTCGAGCACACCGGCCTCTACGACGAGCTGGAGCGGCGCGCGGGCATCGTGCCGACGACTGGTGAAGAGCGTCTTACGCCGGTCATCCTCTCGGCGGACGAGGCAAACCTACTCGGCTGCAACGAACCGACCGCGGGAATGCGGATCCAGCGAACAACCTATTACGGCGGCGAGAAGCTGGAAAAGCGCGAGACCGTCGTCCGAGGAGACCGCTACTGCTTCGTGTCGGTCTTCGATTCGTCGAAGAACGAGCAATCCTCGAACCTCACCGCGGCGGAGTACGATGCCCGGCTTCCATGAGCCGCCAAGCTCGTCAGGATTGACCGAACGCCTCGGAATTCTCCACATACTTTTCCATCCGCTTCCTGCCCCGCTCCCCCACTTCCGCAGTAACCAGCGTGATCATCGCCTCCACAATGGCAATGGTTGGCACCATGCTGGAGAACTGCGATGGGCCTCCGATCGAGGCGTGAAAGACGATCTGGGCATGTCCGGCGGCAGGAGAGAGATACGGGTCCGTAAGGACTATTGCTGTTGACCCCTGATCGGATGCCATCCTGACAAAGGTGATGGTGTCGGCCTGGTAACGACGGAAGTCGAACGCCACTACTACGTCGCCCTTGCCGGCATCGAGCAAGGCATTGATCCGCTCGGCGATGCCCTCGCCGACATACACGACATTGGGACGGAGCACCTGTAGTGACCAGGCCAGGTGCTTGGCCAATGCGGAGGAAATTCTCCCCCCTATCACGAACACCCGCCGCTTGGGATCGGCGAGCAATCGCACCGCCCTGGTGAACTCAGCCTGATCCACCGAGGCCAGCGAGCGAACCATCCCTGCCGTCATGGTGTTGGCCATGTCCATAAGTCCGGACGACTCCACCGAGAGAGGCTGGATAGCAGTTGGGGGCAGCAGCCTCTCTTGAAGCTCTTTCTGCAGCGCGGCCTTGAAGGACGCGAAGCCGTCAAAACCGAGCTTGGTCACCAAGCGGGTGATGGTCGGCTCGGAGACGCCTGCCGACCTGGCGATGCTCGAGATATTGCCCAATCCCGCCACCGGATAGTTGGATAGCAGGACCTCGGCAACCTTCAGTTCCGCTTTGGACAGGTTCGACCTCATTCGGTGCAGCGAGGTGGCAACCGTCGTCGGGGCACTGTCGTCGATCATCCATACCCTCGCTTCATGCGCGCGGACGCGCTTCGTGCACAACATATTCCCACACGCGAATGCACTCTCCCCGTCCGTAGTGCCCTTGAGGCATCCCGGCGCAATGGATGAGCCAGAAGAGTGCCGCGACAGCCTGCCTGCGTGCCGTACGTAAGACCATTTACTAACACCACTAAGCATGAAAGCGTTATAACATGTATATGGCTAAAAGCCGTTTGACATCTCCCTGAGGACTGGACCCACCGCGCATTTGCCGGGCACCGAAGGAATCGGGTCCAATCAAAGGCGGGAGGTTTCGACTGTTAGCGCTGGCCGGGGCATGTTGGCCCAAGGCGCGTTCCGGCCTTTGGGGTGCAGCTTGGGTTACACGTGCGCGCCGGTTTGGCGGCGCCGCTGGGGAGGGACCTTGAAGAGGATCGGCATTACCTTCGGACTTGCGGTCGACCACAAGTATTCCCTACACATGGGCTACCCAGGCGCAATCCTTGAGCTTGGCGGTATCCCAATGATGTATGTGAGCGTCACCGCCACACCGACTCTCTCGCACCACTCCGATCTCAGCCTCGCCTCGCTGGTCAAAGAGTTTGTCTCGGAGGTCGATGCGCTCCTGGTCTCCGGCGGGTGGGACGTGGAGCCGGCCCAGTACGGTCAGGCCCCCCAACCCGAGCTGGAAGCGACCGAGCCAGTCCGCGACTTCTTCGAGGCGGCAATGATCGAGGAGGCACGCCGACAAGGAAAGAAGGTTCTGGCCATCTGCCGGGGAATGCAGATCTTGAACGTGTCCATGGGCGGCACCTTGTACCAGGATCTGCTCGCTGCCGGATTCGATCAGCACCAGAGGATGGACCGGGAGTACGAGACCTGCCACAGCGTGATCTTCGAACCGGGTTCGGAGCTTGCAGCGCTGATGGAAGGGGCCACCGAGGTCAACACCATCCACCATCAGGGAATCGACCGTCTAGCCGATGGACTGCGCGTCGTTGCCCACTCGCCGGACGGCGTAATCGAGGCAGTCGAAGGTGACGGCTTGCTGGGAATCCAATGGCATCCTGAGCGCCTTTACGAAGCCGATCCGCGACATCTGGCCGGCTTCCGTTGGCTTATGGCTGACTGAACGGGCCACGCTCCGGACAATTTGCCAAACCGCCTCCAAAAGCACCCGCCACTACGCAAAACTTATACCCGGGTGGGTTATCCGCCCTTTCATGGGCCAATTGGCAGCGGGGGAAAAAGATGGCAATCATGGACGCGCAGCTGAATACATGGAGGCTGTTTGCTCACGCCGACCGCCACTTCGCCGACGTGGAAATAGTCACCGAGGAGTCCCCGGGGGTAAAGCACCGCTACACGTTCGCCGACTTCGCCAAGAGGGCCCGCGCACTTATGAACGTGCTGGACGGCCTGAACTTGTCACCTGGCGCCAAGGTGGCGACGTTGTCCTTCAACACCTACCGACATCTTGAGTGCTACTTCGCCATACCCTGCACCGGTCGCATCCTCCACACCCTCAACGCAAGGCTTTCCCCGGAGGACCTGTCGTTCATCATCAACGATGCCCAGGACGAGGCGATCTTCGTCGCGCATGACCTGCTGCCCCTTCTCGAGAGAATCTCGGACCAAATTCCTTCGGTAAAGGCGATAGTGGTCATGGGAGGCGAGCCGGACCAATCCGGGAGCGGACGCCTGGACTACGAAGCCCTGCTGGCTGAGAGCTCCACACAATACGCCGAGCGTGCGATCGACGAGAACACTCCATCCGGTCTGTGCTACACCTCGGGCACCACCGGGCGCCCCAAGGGAGCTGTTTACACTCATCGATCCACCTATCTGCACGCCACCAACTGCGCATCGCCATCGGGAATGAGCATCTGCACGTCCGACTGCGTTCTTTCCGTCGTACCAATGTTCCACGCATCGGCTTGGGGAATCGTGCACGCCGCCGTCTCCACCGGAGCCAAGATCGTCTTCGCATATCCGCACCTTGACCCTCGATCCTTCGTGGATCTGCTCTTCGATGAGGGCGTTACGATGGCCGCCGGGGTTCCCACCGTATGGATAAGCATCGAAGAGGAGCTGCGCTCGCGGGCCAAGCGCCCACCGATGTTGCGCGAAATCGTGTGCGGGGGGTCACAACCTCCTAAGCCGCTTATAGAGCGCTACCAGCGCGAGCTGGGCATTCCCATTGCGCAGGCGTGGGGAATGACCGAGACGTCGCCGTTGGCGAGCGTGGCCAGGCCAAAGCATTCAATGCTCCACCTCTCGGACGACGAACGGCTGGACCGCGTCGGGAGCCAAGCAGGCATTCCGGCACCGGGGATCGACATGAGCCTGCGCGACGACGAAGGCAACGAGGTCGCTTGGGATGGAACCACCATGGGGAATCTCTACGTGAGGGGTCCCTGGGTAATCGACTCCTACCTGCACGGCCGCGGCGCCGAATCATTCGAGGGAGGGTGGTTCAAGACCGGAGACGTGGCGATCGGCTCCCCTGACGGCTATTTCGTGATTGCCGACCGCACCAAGGACCTCATTAAGTCCGGCGGGGAATGGATATCCTCGGTCGACCTCGAAGGAGCGCTAATGGGTATGCCCGGGGTCGCGGAGGCCGCGGTAGTGGCCATACCTGACGACAAGTGGCAGGAACGGCCACTGGCCTGCATAGTCCCGGCATCAGGAGCGGATATCACGCTCGAGGCGGTCCGGGCCCACCTATCCCAACAGGGCTTCGCGAGGTGGCAGCTCCCCGAACGAATCGAAATAATCGACGAGGTGCCGCGGACCAGCGTCGGCAAGTTCGACAAGAAGGAACTCAGGGCCAAGTTCCCCCATTAGGGCCGGAACAAGGGCAGCGCGGCCACTCAATATAGCCTTGGAACTGATGCCAGTTCATCCAGCTTTGCTCAAAATCGCCACGGACTCCCCTATTTCTCTGGTGCCTTTCGCCGGAGGCAGGGTCTTCCGGCAGGAGAGAACGCTCGGACTCGCCGACTGCGGTAGCGACGGAATCCTCCGCTTTGACGCCGCCGCGCGGATCGCACAGGATATCGCGGCCGCCGACCTGGCCGACTCAGGACTTGAAGACGAGGGCGTTTGGGTGGTGCGCCGTACCCACATCCGGTTCTTCGTGGCGCCACGCTACCGAGAGACCCTGGCGGTTGCCACGTTTTGCGCCGGCACCGGCAGATCGTGGGCGCAAAGACGCACCACCCTGCTGGGCGAAAAAGCACGTGTGGAGGTCTCCTCCCTTTGGGTACAAACCGACCCTTCCTCACGCGTACCAAAGTCGCTTACCCAGCGCTTCTACGACGTCTTCGGCCCATCGGCGCAAGGGAGGCGGGTCGGCACCAGGCTTGAACTTTCCGAGGAACCCGACTATGCAGTGGTGCCGTGGCAGCCACGAGTAACCGACATCGACATTCTCGGGCACACAAACAATGCCGCATATTTCGAAGCCCTCGAGGAAGTGTCCAAGCGTTCGGATATGCCCAGTGCGGCCACCACCGAGGTCTTCGCCCTCGCCGAATATCGCGACGGCGTTGAAGATGGCGAGATCGCGGAACTTCGCCTGGCAAGTGCCGGCCCCGACGGGTTCAGGCTCGACTTCCACGCCCGAGACAAACGCCAGTGTTCGCTGGCCTTCGGAGCCAAAGTCTAGGTAAGGCCTACCATCCGCTTGGCCAGATCCACGTCCTCCCGGCGTGGTCCGTCGCCGTCGCCAGGCGTCTCCAGAATTACATCCGCCTTTGCGAGAGGATCCTCGCAGATCAATGCGGCCAGCGCGTCAACCCCGATCGCACCGGCTCCGAGGTTTTCGTGTCTATCCAGATGCGATCCCGAGAGAACCTTCGAGTCGTTGAGATGCACCGCGTGCACACTCCCTTCCGGCAGTTCATCGGCAATGCGCCGAGCCGCCGCAGCGGTTGCTGTGGGAAAGTCGCAGCCGGCGGCAAAGAGATGCTGCGTGTCGAGGCACACGCCAATCCGGTGGGTCTGTTGGACCGAACCGACGATCCTGGCCAGATCGCTCAGCGACGACCCCACGGTATCCCCGGCTCCGGCGCTGTTCTCCAATAGGAGTTTGACCGACTCCGATGCCGCGAGGGCATCGTCGATCGCGTCACGTATCGCTCCCAGCCTGGCGTCAAAACCCGCGCCTCGGTGGCTCCCTAGGTGCAGAACGGCTCCGGCCACGCCGATCGTTCCGCAAAAGTTGAGGGTCTCGCGCAGAACGCGAACCGACCGCTCGTAGAGTTCGGGGTCCGGGGAGGCGATGTTCACAAGGTAACTCACGTGGCTCACCACGCGTTGTACGCCACTGCCGGTGGCGTCGATGGCGTCACCAAATCCCTCGAACCCTCCGAGCGCGATGCGGGCAGCCTTCCAATTGCGGGGGGAGTTGGAGAATATCTGGATTACGGAGGCGCCGATCGAATCACCGCGCTCCAGGGCTCGAACAATCCCGCCCGCGGCAGAGACGTGTCCACCCACAAGGCGCGTCACGAGTGGCCCCCGACGGGGCAAACGAAGTCGGTCACCTGGCCGTATCCTCGCCCAGGTCGAACGATCGCCCGCCGAAAAGCTCCTTAAGCTGGGCTGCGGTGAGCTCAACCACTGAATTGGGCGAGCCGGCAGAGACCCAGACCCCGTCCAGTTCGAAGAGTCCGGAGTCGACGTAAAGATCCACTCCGTCGGGAACTACCAGAGGGCTCACGCCACCTACCGCATAGCCCGTGCGTTCCACCACCGTCTCCGGATCGGCGACCTTCAGTCTGGCGTCGCCTGCCGCCTCGCAAAGCTTCTTCCGGGAAACGCGCTTGGCGGCGGAAATCAGCACAACCGCCGTGCTCTCGGCCGACACGAAGACCACCGATTTCCCGATTCGGGCCACATTTGAGCCGACTGCCGCGGCCGCTTGGTGGCTCGACGCCGTCGAAGCCTCGGAAACAATGATCCGTGCGCCCTGCAACTTTGCAGAGACGAAGTCCGCCACAGCCTTGTTGAACATGACCCCAGCGATACCTTTCAGGGACTGCTCCGCGACCTTTGCGGCTACCCAATAGGGAGCCCGACCGCTTTATGCTAACCCTAGGCGTCCTGTGCCAATCCGTAGCATGCCACGGTAAACAGGCGCGCCCATCGCAAGTTCAAATTGGAGATTCGGAAGATAATGTCGCCGCGACTGGAATTGGAGCTGACGAGCGAAAGACCCGACGGTACCTGGACCTGGCGTAAAGCCGGTGCCAAGGAGCCCAAGGGCGTCTTGGAGGGCTCGTTGCTCTACGAGGGAGCCAAGGTTGGGGATGTAGTCCGCGCCGAGGTCAGCTTTGAGATAGACGGCATAAGCGTCCAGGCCGTACACCCTCCGCAGAAGCGGGACGACCCTCGTCATCAGGTACTTGAAATCGTGCCTAGCCCGAGACAGCAACTCACCAACATCGAATACGCCAGACGGCCGCGCGGGCGCGACAGGCGTGAAGAGGGTGGCGAGCGCAAGGGCGGGAAGCGGCGTGAGGGCCGCGAACGTAAGGAAGGTACAGAGCGTCGCACGACCGATGCTGCAGCCGGGCGCGGAGAAGCGCGGCGTACGCGGCGCCCCGATGAGCAGCGCCGACCAGCAGCGCCACGCCCAGAGCAAAAGCCCGCAGCGCCACGTTTCGCAAAGCTCAACCCCGGACGGAAGCACAGGAACGAGTTTTTGGCGGGCGTCGCTGACGAACATAAGGTCATAGCGGAGCAGTTGATGGCCGGTGGCCTCCCTGCCGTGCGGAACGCCATAGCGGAGCAAAACCGTGAACTCTCCAAGGAAGGCAAGGTGCCTCAGGCTGCCGAGCCCATTCTCACAATTGCCGAAGGACTGCTGCCACCGCTCGAGCGCGCCACCTGGCTCGACCGCGCCGAGGCTGCCCTCGCCATCGCAGATCGGATCGGGCTCCGAGACCTGAAGGCTGTCGTCTCCTTTGGCGAACGAGTCGCCCGGAGCGATGAGATGAAGGAAACCCTCGACAAGCTGAAGGAGCTGTTGGCGACCCGCAGCAACGCGCTCGAGGCCGAATGGGTTACCTCCATCCAGGAATCACTCGCGGAGGGCAAGAGCATCAAGGCGGTTCGCCTCTCCACCCGGCCGCCGGACGTTGCTTCCAAACTGCCGGAAGATGTGCTGACGAAACTCGCCGATGCTGCCAGCGCAACCCTTTCGCCCAGTGCGTCTACCGACCACTGGATGGCGATGCTCTCCGCGCTTGAAACCTCGCCCGTGCGCAAAACGGTAGTGCCAACCGGGTTCCCGCCGAATGCCCCGGCTGAGCTGCATGCACTCGCCCAGGAGATGAGTGGCCGGATTCCCAACCTGGCGTCATTGCTCGGCATCAAAATGCCACCGCCTCCACGGATTCGTCGGAAGGTAGGTGCTCCTGCGCCAGAGGCTGAGGCCGTGGCCGAAGACGCTCCTGCGCCAGAGGCTGAGGCCGTGGCCAAAGAGGCTCCTGCGCCAGAGGCTGAGGCCGTGGCCAAAGAGGCTCCCGCGCCAGAGGCT
>JAJZLQ010000060.1 GCA_021850605.1 Actinomycetes bacterium | reverse complement strand
TCCGGGACTACCGGCCCGCCTGAGCGGGCCCCCGTCCCACGCCGCCGGCAAACCCCGGGGCGGAGCCTCCGCCCAATCACCCCCAAGCCACAATCGTCGTCGGCTGGAACTAATTCGAGGCGGCCTCAGCGGGCCAATGCCTGGTAAAACACGAAGGTCACACCCATGGTGCATTCTGGTGATGCACTTTTGTAGGTGTGACCTCGTCAGTTTTGTATGTAACCCCGAGTACCCGGAGCGGGATTCGAACCCGCACGGCCCTTCCGGGCCCGGGGGGTTTAAGCCCCCTGCGTCTACCGTTCCGCCATCCGGGCTAGGCAACACTCAGCCTAACGCAGTGCGACCTGGCCGATTGCCGGGACCGGCCGCTGGGCTCGCGTGGCCCCGAGATCACCGCCGACGTCCTCCGATAGTAGACCTCGTAACTCCCGTCGGAGGCGTTCGCAGGATGAAGACGTAGCAGTTCTGCGGCCCAGATTCCGCAAAGCGCAAGGGAAGCTGGCACCCAGGCAGTCGTCGTTGGTGATTTCGCAGATCAGCCGGCTTGGCAGCAGGTCCTGTTCGACCTGGGTGCGGGACGGCCACGGTGCACCGACGGCCCACCGCTCGATGGCGTTAGCCGGTATCACAGGTCAAACTCCACCTCGGTGTTGACCCGGACCCGCGTGCCCGACGTCGGGACTGGAAGGCGAGAGCAGGTCGGGCGGGAAATAGTGGCGGGACGTTGCGACCAGTCTGAGAGGGTCAGCGACGCTGGAGGCCTCCACCGCGTCGAGGAGATAGCCGAGCCCGCGGTCCGTGGCCAGGGAGAAGTGGCCGGATGCCTCCACCGACCGCTGGGGGTCAGGGCTGCCTCCTCGGCGAGCTCGCCGACCACGGCGGCGATGTTGGAGATTCCCGCGCCCAGGTCAGTGTCGGCGCCAAGGTCGAGGACCTTGACCTCCTGGGAGAAGACCCGTACCCGCCCGTGGGCACATTGCGCCGTTGGCGGGGCAGAACCCTCAGGCCGGCGCTTTCGGCGAAGCACAGCCGCACCCGTTCTACGTTCCGGCCCCTCACGCTGCAGTCCACTGTGACCTACAGGACCTGGGGGCCCTCTGATGGCTGCACCGTGCAGCTCCGCTGCGGACAACCACCCGATGTAGTAGTCCCGGCCGAGTGGGACATCCTCGTGTCGATGCATTGCAACCCGGGCGTGACCTTCCAGGTCCGGCGGTCGGGCGGGCACCGCCACCCACAGGCCGCACTCGTGAGTAAACACCACCCCTGAGTACCCCGGCGGCTGCATCCTTACTCGGAAGTGACTCGCCCCGGCACACCGAGCAGGGCGGCCGCCTCCTCGGTAGTGATCGATGTGCGACCGTGTGCGAGCAGCTGGCCGACGGCATCAAAGGTCCGGCTCCGCGGCATCCGGACGTTCCTTCCCAAACGTAACTGTTATCGTCAGGTTGCGGCCACAGGCGTCCGGCCGTCGCGCGTTTCCGGTCGGCTCGTCAGAGACCATCGCCAGCGAACACGACGGCGTCAACGCGTACACCGACTTTTGCTCCCTCACCTCACCTTGCTGCCGAACTCAACCGCTCCTGACCCCGGCCACGTCGAAGAGATGATGGATTGGGTCATGTATCAGGTACATCCCCAGCGTCTCGACCGTGAACAGGCTGCCGTTTGAGCGTACCCCGGCCCGGCTCCACTCCTCGGTGCGGACGGAGTCGAAGCCCTCGGCCAAAGTCTCGGCCGCAGCAACCAGCTCTTCTCCGACATGCTGGGGCTCCTCCTCCGCGTAGCGGCCCTCGATCGCCGCCGCGTCCTGGTCCCAATTGGCAAAGTGGGGGGAACCCTCGGTACGCATGAGCCTGAGGCGCTCGGTAAAGACGCGAAAAACGTCGCGAACGTGGCAGGCGTATTCGAGAGTGGACCAGCGGTCTTCACGTGTCCGGCTCGCCGCGCCAGGCGCGGCGAGCAGCGCTGGCCACTGGGCGGCGTTTTCGCGGATAACCTTTGCAAAGCCGCCCCGGGCGAAGTGGCCGGGATCGAATCCGCACTCGGGGCAGGGACGATCAAGCACCCAGGTCCAATCCTTGATGTCAGGAGGAATGGTCATTTCGTCAATCTACTGCCTTCACCTGGTAACGGCCTCGGAAGCAGGTGGCACCTCACTGCGAGAGTGGGCACTCAACCCACACCAATCCCGCGTTCGGCTGGAGGGTTAGCGTCAACGCTCCGCCCGTTGGCATCCTCGCGCGGAGCGCCCGACCGCAGAAGACGCAGATGGCGAACTCCGTAACCCACCAGCTCCGTCTCCATGCGAGCACCCGCTCCAGCGAAAAGTGAAGATGGGGTTGGTTCGGTTTCGGTTTGACCTAGCAACAAACTGACGCCTCAACCCTGTGGCTGTCCTTCCTGGGACCAGTCGGCCGGAGCCGGACCATTTTGATCCGGCGTGGCCGGACCGAGCGGGATGTGACTTCATAGGACCATGTTTCGAATCCGAAGACCCATCACTGTTGTGTCCGCCCGGCCCGGTTCGGTCATCCTTCTTACGAAGGAGGCAGATACCAGATGAACACACGAAATGCCGACTCCCAAGCCCAAGTGATCGGGGGCGTCGATACTCATAGAACCACGCATCATGTGGTGACGCTGAACAGCATGGGGCTCGTGCTCGGCGACAAGGAGTTCCCTGCCACCACGGCCGGTTACCGTGGTCTGCGCGAGTGGATGAGCTCCTTTGGGGTGAGTCCACCGGCTCCTACGGGGCCGGGCTGAGGGGCTATCTGAGCGCGAACCACGTGCGGGTCATCGAGATCAACCAGCCCCACGCCCACACGCGTCTTCGCATCGGCAAGAGCGATCCGATCGACGCCGAAGCCGCCGCCCGCAAGGTCTTGGGCGGAGGACTTACAACTCAGCCCAAGCGGACCACGGGCGTCATCGAAGCCATCCGCATCCTGCGAGTGGCCCGAGAGTCGGCGGTGAAAGCTCGCTCGGCGGCGCTGGTCCAGTTCCAGAACCTCGGCACACGGCACCCGCAGGGCTGCGAGAATCCATGGCCCACCAGGGAACGCGGGCCAACGTGACGCTCGCCTCGTTGTGGCGTCCCGACACCATGCGCCTGGATGATCCAGCACAGGCCACCAAGATGGCGCTTGGCACCATCGCCCGGCGAGTCCGTGGTCTGGACGACGAGATCGGAAGCGTCGATATGCAACTCGATCGGCTGGTCACAGAGGTCGCCCCAACGCTAATCACCAGGCTGGGCATTGGCACCCAGCACGCCGCCCAGTTGCTCGTCACGGCCGGCGAGAACATCGACCGGCTGAGCTCAGAGGCGGCCATTGCCAGACTGTGCGGAGTGGCACCGATTCCGGCATCATCGGGTCAGACGCATCGCATGCGTCTGCATCGTGGTGGGGACCGTCAGGCGAACAGATCGCTGCACTTGGTCGCCGTGTGCCGCCTTCGCTATGACCAGAGAACTATCGACTACATGGCCCGTCGGCAGGCGGAGGGGCTGTCAAAGATGGACGTCATTCGCTGCCTGAAGCGATTCATCGCACGTGAAGTGTTCCACGACCTGGTCAACGACCTCGGCAGAAGAGGGACTTGACATCTATAGGACCGTCGGTGAGGAGATTCCCGAGAACGGCGTCGTGGTGAACAAGCTCGCCCCTCCGCTGCCCAAGCCGGACGATCCTGCGCACAAGAACTTCAAAATGCCCTCGGTCGAGTAGGTCGAAGGGATGAAGGAGGAGATCCTGGGCGACACCGATCCGGAGTGGCACGCAAAATACGGGGAGGCTTCCTGGGAAGTCGCCATGGTCCTGCTCGGCATCGAGCCCAGCAACCCTGCAAGCGGCGAAGAGGACGATTAGTGCGACTCACGAAACCCGCCCGGCCCAAGGCGCACCTGATCGGTCCGGCCCCTTGGCGCCGGTAGTGAACGCGGCCGCTTGCAGATACCGACCCGAAACAGCTGTACGGGCGCGCGCGAGTTCTTCCCAAGGGGCGTCTCCAAGTCCCGCTCGGCGGAGCCGGCGAACGTTACGATGGGCGAAATGGTGGACGGCGAGTTCAGCAAAAAGCGCCTTCGGCTCAAAGAGCCAGGTGCGGATGAAAGAGTCCGGGCCGCGTTGTTCAAGAAAGCGGGCAGGGCGAAGACCTAACCATGGACACCGACGTCATCAACCACATCTACAAGGACGCCATCATGGGGCTGGCGCCGGAGGATTCCATCCACCCCTACAACGAAGAAGAACTGGGACTCTACCGGGAGATCAAGGAAGAGATCGACTCCAAGCCCGGCGTCATATGGGAGATTCCCGGCGAGTGGGGCGGACTGCCTGACGGCTGGACTCCACCCGAGGACCGGGATACGTCCGAGTAGCGGGCTCCGTCGCGGCGGGCCTGGGCGCCACTCGGCAATCTTAAACCTGGACGCAGGTGCAAGCACGTTGACCGAGCCGAAGGCGCCAGGTAGGCATCCCAAGGACGCCGCGTGCGACCCGGCACTGATCGAATCGCACTACGCGGGTGAACCCTCGGGCACCCGGGCCACGTCCTTCGTCTGCAAAGCGACCGGCATGGCGCCGATCGTTCGCCCACTCCCTAAGTGCGCCACGATCCGCACGGCGGTTCCACGGGTGGTGTCAATTCGACAACGGCGCGCACAAAAGCGAGCCCGGCCGCAGAGCTGCTCAGACCGCCGGCGTGAGCTCCGAGGTGCAGGCCGGGCAGCGGGTGGCTGCAAGGGGGATGTCCGTCGCGCAATAGGGGCAGGGCTTGGTATTGGCCGGGGCCGGCTCGGGCTGCTTGCGCCTCGACATGAGGTGGTTTACCGGCTTGACCACGAAGAAGAAGATCACTAAGGCGAGTATGACAAAACCCACAACAAGATTGATGAAGTCACCTACGAGAAAAACACTCTTGTTCACCGTGAAATGGAGGCTGGCAAAGTTAAAGCCGCCGATGATACCCACCAAGGGGGTGATCAAGTCCTTGACGAAACCTTGGACCACCCCGTTGAATGCTGCGCCGATCATGATACCGACCGCCAGGTCGACCACGTTGCCACGCAGGATGAAGTCCCTGAATTCCTTAACCACCGCCATGACACGAAGCTAGCATTTCACGAATCGCGCATCGGCTTACTCAGCGGATATTCAGCTAATCAGGCAAAAAACCAGATCGCCGAGTTCGCCGCGATCGAAATCACCAGGCGATTTGGATAGCCGTCGCACTCTTGCGGCTCCGACACTTTCTCGCCCATATTCCCAACCCCACTTCCCCCGTAATGTCGTGAGTCGGTGTTGAGGATCTCGATCCAGGTGCCGGCTTTGGGCACCCCGATGGGGATGTCCCTCCACTCCATGCCCGAGAAGTTGGCCACGCACACAAGGGTTCCGGAGTCCGCGCCCGGCACCTGGCGCATGGTCACGAAGAGGTTGCGGTCCCTGTCGGCGGCCCTTATCCAGCCGAAGCCTCGGGGGTCCAGGTCGGCAGCATGCAACTCCGGGTAGGAGCGATAGAGCCGGTTCAGGTCGGCCACCAGCCGGCGGACCCCGTCATGGGCCGGATCCTCGAGCATGTGCCAATCGAGTGAGCGCTCGTGGCTCCACTCCGCGATCTGGGCGAACTCGTCTCCCATGAAGAGAAGCTTCTTCCCCGGGTGCGCCCACATCCAGGCATATAGCGCGCGCACGGTGGCGAGCTTGGTCCAGTCGTCCCCGGCCATCTTTGTGTAGATGCTCCCCTTGCCGTGCACGGACTCGTCGTGGGAGAGCGGGAGGACGAAGTTCTCGCTGAAGGCGTAGTGCAGGCCGAAGGTGATCTCGTCATGGTGCCAGCTGCGATAGGCGGCGTCGCGGGACAGATAGGCAAGGGTGTCGTGCATCCAGCCCATGTTCCACTTGAAGCCGAAACCAAGCCCACCCTCGTAGGTGGGGCGGGCCACTTTCGGGAATGCGGTCGACTCCTCGGCGATGGTGGTCGCCCCGAGCTGGTGCACGGCCTCGTTCATCTCCTTCAGGAAGGCGATGGCATCCAGGTCCTCCCTCCCGCCCAGCGGGTTGGGTACGTACTCGGTGCGCGAGTAGTCGAGATAGAGCATCGAGGCCACCGCGTCCACCCTGAGCGCGTCGAAGTGGAACTGCTCGATCAGGTAGAGGGCGGAGCCGATCAGGAAACTGCGCACCTGGGGCCGGGCGTAGTCGAAGACCAGCGTCCCCCAGTCGGCATGGCTGGCCATGCGCGGATCGGACTTCTCGTACAGCGCCTGCCCGTCGAAGTCGGCCATGGCGTAAGGATCGCGCGGGAAGTGCGCCGGCGCCCAGTCGCAGATCACCCCTATCCCGGCCTGGTGAAGACGGTCGACGAAAGCGCGCAGCTCGTCAGGGAGCCCGTAGCGCATCGTCGGTGCGTAGTAGGAGGTGGTCTGGTACCCCCATGAGCCGTAAAAGGGGTGCTCGGTGATCGGCATCAGCTCGACGTGAGTGAAGCCAAGCTCCCCGACGTAGTCGATTAGGAATTCCGCGAGCTTTGCGTAGCTGAGCGGCTCGTCGGGGTGCCGGGGATCGCGGCGCAGAGAGCCGAGGTGCACCTCGTAGATGGAGACGGGCTTATCGCCCAGCCAGTGGCCCCTCGCCTCCATCCAGGCGGAGTCCTCGAAGACGTGGCTCGAAGGCGGCGCGATCACCGATCCGGACGAGGGCGGCTCGGCACTCTGGGTGGCATAGGGGTCGACCTTCTCGTGCACCGCGCCATCCGGGCTGACGATGCGGTACTTGTAACGCTGTCCCGGGCTCGCTCCGGCGATGAAGCCCTCCCACACCCCCGACTCGCCCAGGGGCTTGAGATGGTAGGCCTCCTCGGGCACCCAGCCGTTCATGTCGCCGATCACCGCGACCGCCCTGGCGCGCGGCGCCCAGGTGGCGAAGTGGGTGCCGGCGATCCGGTCGTGACGGCCCCAGTGGGAGCCAAGTGCCTCCCAAGGCCGGCGATGCTGCCCGATGCCGAAGAGATAGAGGTCGAATTCCGAGACGAAGCGCACCTCGCTTGCCATTTCCCGACCTCCCTCAGAATCCGCCGTCCGGCCTGGACGGGCCTTAGCGAGCATATTCACGCCGTGTGAGGGCGGTCAAGGAGCCCGGCATCTGGTTCGCCGTTCGGGACAGGCCGTCCAGTCTCCAGGAGAGCCTCTCCACCGCCGCCGCCGGGCCGGCCGCCATGCCCGGCCTGAACCGCGTCTCGTAGGCCAGCTCGTAGAGGGCCTTCTCCGCCTCGAAGAAGCCGAGCAGGGCAACCCGCTCCGGCAGGGCAAGCATGCCGGCGCCGACGCGCGAGGTGGCGTATCCCTCCAAAGCGGCCGAGCGCAGCAGCTGTCGCAAGCCGTCATCACCATCAGCCGGGGCCAGGTATCCGATCGAGCGCAGCAGGCCGGCCAGATCGCGCTCGGCCAGCTCCATCACCCCGGCACCCGCCTCGGGCTCGCCCTCGAAGTCGATCACGAAAAGAGACTCTCCCGAGCGCATGACCTGGCCCAGGTGGAAGTCGCCGTGGATGTGCAGGCAGGGAAACGGGCCCGCAAGCTCGGTGGCCAGCTCGCGCAGCGCCGTCGCGGCGATGGTGAAGATCTCGCGCTTGCCAAGCACCGAAATGTGACGTTCCAAGCGTGCCTCGAGCCACTCGCCAAGACGTGCCGATGTGATGGCAGCCGGGTCGGGCCAGGAGCCCTCCAGGCTGTCGTGCATCTCGCCCAGTGCGCGTCCGCACTCCAGCACCAGCCTGGCCGTGCCCTGCAGGTCGCCTTGGTCGAGCATCGAGCCGGCAATCTCCCAGGCCGACCGGGGATCGGCCAGGCGCTCGGTCACCAGGCCGGCGACCGAGCCGTCGGGATAGGAGAACTCGCCCCAAAAGGCCGGCGCCACCCCGGACCCGGAAAGGTGGTGGTAGTACTGCGCCTCGCGCGAGATGTCCCCGCAGCGGCGGTAGAACTTCCCGAAACCGCCCTCGCCGATAACGAAGGCCGAGTTGGACTGGTCGAGACGGAGCGGCTCGGCATTCCCTTGCCCCAGGGAGGCGGCCACGTCGTCCGTGCGCGGCCCCGAGAAGGACAGCCCCCGAAGCAGGTCGATCAGGCCCTGATTGGAGTCGGCCTCGAAGACCTCACGCACCAGGGGAACCCCGGCGCCGATCGCATCGAAGGAGAAGGCGGACCGGAAGCACCCCTGGGCAAAGGTGATCTCGGCCAGTGCCACCCCGTGTTCGGGTCCCCCAAGAATCCAGCTGACCCTGGCCCGCTCGAGGCGGGCCTCCGCGGGCAACCAGCGCCGATCAGGCCCGGCCTCGGAGAGCAGCGCTTCGATGGCCGCCTCCAGCGCTCGGGCATCGATCACCGACTACGCCCCTCCATAGGCGAAGTTCTCGACGCCTTCGGCAGTTTGAACGGTGGCGGTGGTTCCGCGGCCGGAGGCCGAGATATCGAACCAGAAGGTCCCGTAGGGGGCGATGGTGAGTGGGTAGGGCTCGTTGCGCACCTGCGGGAACACGACCCCTCCCAAGAGCTCGCGCGGGATACGCCCCACGTAGTTGTGGAGATCCAGCGAAACCGGCATGGCGTTGCGGGCGAAGTTGTTGACACAGAGCACCGCCGTCCCGGTGGCATTGTCGCTGCGGATGAAGGAGAAGACGGAATCGTTATCGTTCTCCACGTCCTCGAACTCGCCCACGCCGAAGACCAGGTTCCCCCTGCGGATCCAGAGCATGTGCCTGAGCCACTGCAGGAACGAGCCCGGGTTGAGCAGCTGGGCCTCGACGTTGAGGGCTTCGTACCCGTAGACCGGGTCCATCAGGACAGGCAGATACAAAGAGGCGTTGTCGGCGCGCGAGAAGCCCGCGTTGCGGTCGCTCGACCACTGCATAGGGGTGCGGACCGAGTCGCGGTCGCCAAGGTAGATGTTGTCGCCCATCAAGATCTCGTCCCCGTAATAGAGGACCGGGGAGCCGGGCAGGGAGAGCAGCAGCGAGTGAAGCAGTTCGGCGATGCGCCGGTCGTTCTCGATGAGAGGGGCCAGCCTGCGCCCGATCCCCACGTTGCGCCTGGCGCGGGGGTCCCGGGCATACTCCTGGTACATGAAGACCCGCTCCTCGTCGGTCACCATCTCCAGGGTCAGCTCGTCGTGATTGCGCAGGAAGGTGCCCCACTGGCAGCCATCGGGGATCATCGGGGTCTCCAGGATCGCCGAGCGGAGCGGCCCGGAGGACTCCTTCTTGATGGACATGAACATCTTGGGCATGATCGGGAAGTGGAAGGCCATGTGGCACTCATCCCCCTGGCCGAAGTAATCCACCACGTCCTTGGGGAGCTGGTTGGCCTCGGCCAGCAGGATCCTGTTCTGGTACATCTCGTCCACTTCGGAGCGGATCCTGCGTAGGAACTCATGCGTCTGGGGCAAGTTCTCGCAGTTGGTGCCTTCCCGCTCGAAGAGGTACGGCACGGCATCGAGGCGGAAGCCGTCCAGGCCGAGAGAGAGCCAAAAGTGAAGCACGTCGATCATGGCCTGGGCCACTTCGGGGTTGTCGTAGTTGAGATCGGGCTGGTGGCTGAAGAAGCGATGCCAGTAGTACTGCTGGCGCGTCTCGTGCATGGTCCAGTTGGAACGCTCGGTGTCCACGAAGATTATGCGCGCGTCCGGATAGCGCTCGTTGTCGTCGCTCCACACGTACCAGTCCGCCTTGGGATTGTCGCGGCTGGAGGAGGACTCGACGAACCAGGGGTGCTGGTCGGAGGTGTGGTTCATGACCAGGTCGGCCACGATCTTGATCTGGCGGCGATGCGCCTCCTCGATCAGCTCGGCCACATCCTCCACTTTGCCGTAGGAGGGGTGCACGGTGAGGAAGTCGCTGATGTCGTAGCCACCATCCCGCAGCGGTGACTGGTAGAAGGGCAGCAGCCAGAGGGTGTCTATGCCCAGCCACTCCAAGTAGTCGAGCTTGGCGATCAGGCCGGGGATGTCACCTACCCCATCTCGGTTGGAGTCAAAGAATCCTCGGACCAAGACCTCGTAGAAGATCGAGTTTTTGTACCACTCCGGCTTAAGCTCAAAGCCCGGCATTGCCGCCCTCAGTCAACGCGCCCTGGGATCAACCACCTGCCGCCAGCGCCTAGCACCAGGCCCATTACGAGGCTACATGCCCAGGTGCCGCTCACATCGGCCAAGTGGAGGCTGTCTCGTTAATGCCCCCCTCATCTCGCCTGTTCCACCCTTCGATCTCGAGCAGGTGCGCGACCTGGGCAACCGGGTCGAGACGGACGTAGGCACGCTCTCCTTCCCAGGTGAAGGTGGCACCACTAACCCTGTCGTGCACACGCAGCGTGGACCCTGAGGCAAAGGCGCGCCGCACCGGCCCAAGGTCGATGTTCCCCTCGCGCACTTGGTGGGGCGATAGGTTCACCACCACCAGCACCGCATCCCCACCCGGCTCCGTGCGCAGGTAGGCGATTAGCTCGGGATTGTCACATCCCACCGCCTCGAAGCCGGCCTGGTTGGCGATGGCGGGATGGGCGCGGCGGAAGGCGTTGAGGGTGGCGATATAGGAGTCGAGCGGGGCGGGAGCGGAAAAGTCGCGCTGGCGGAGCTGGTACTTCTCCGAGTCCATGTACTCCTCGGAGTCCGGGGAGATGGGCTGGTTCTCGCCGAACTCGAAGCCGCTGTAGACCCCCCAGGAGGGAGCCATGGTGGCGGCCAAGGTGGCTCGGAGCGCGAATGCGGAAAGGGGCCCGTTGCGCAACGGGTCGGCCAGGATGTCGGGGGTATTGGTCCAGAAGTTCGGGCGCATGGTTGCCACCGCCTCGGGCGAGGCCAGCTCGGCTCCGTAGGCCTCGAGTTCCCACTTGGCCACGCGCCAGGTGAAGTAGGTGTAGCTCTGGGAAAAGCCGATCTCGCCCAAACGGTACATGAGCTTGGGCATGGTGAAGGCCTCGGCCAGTAGGACGGCCTCGGGATGCTCGCGGCGCAGCCGCCCACAGGCCCACTCCCAGAAGGGAAGCGGCTTGGTGTGGGGGTTATCGACCCTGAAGATCCTGACGCCGGCCGCCAGCCAGTGCTCGAAGACCTGATAGGCGGCCTCCCAGAGGGCGGCCCGATCCTCCTCCCGCTCGGGCTGGAAGTTAACCGGGTAGACATCCTGGTACTTCTTGGGAGGGTTCTCCGCATAGGCGATACTCCCGTCCGCCCGCCGGTTGAACCACTCGGGATGCCCTGCGACCCACGGATGGTCGGGCGAGCACTGGAAGGCGATGTCGAGTGCGATCTCGATCCCAAGACTGCGGGCGGCGGAAACCAGGTCCGCGAAGTCCTCGGCGCTGCCCAGGCCGGGGTCGATGGCGGTGTGCCCGCCCTCGGAAGAGCCAATCGCCCAGGGCGAGCCTACGTCGCCCGGCCCGGCCACCAGCGAGTTGTTCCTCCCCTTGCGCTTGGTCACCCCCACCGGATGGATGGGCGGCAGGTAGACCACATCGAAACCGAGCGACGCCAGCCGGCTTAGCTGGGCTTTCACCCCCTTGAAACCTCCGAACGAGCGCGGGAAGAGCTCGTACCAAGCCCCCACCGCGGCCAGCCGGTCCTCGCAACGGATCTCCTGCCCGCGGGCGAAGGTGGCGAGTTCGGCGCGCAACGGGAGGCGAGCGAGTTCCTCCGCCTGGGCGCTCCCGAGCGCAATCAGCCTGGCCGCAGGCTGGAGCTGGGAGTCATCCAGCAGGTCGGCCAACCGTGCCAGCTCGCGCCTGCGCGCGCCGGCCCGATCCGCCGAGGGCAGCAGGGCGTGGCCGAGCGCGGGAAATTTCGCCAAGGCGTCATCGCCCGCCTGGGTCCGCAAAAGGGCGGCGATGTCGGCCAGCTCCAGCTCGCAGCTCTCGCCGATGACCAGCTTGCGCCCGGCCAGGTCGGCCAAGCGGCCGACCTCGTCCATCCAGGCCACCACGACGGGGACGAATTCGCCGGGGGCACGAGGCGTCCACGTTGCGCGATAGCGATCGTTACCCAGCTCATCCAGCTGCGTCCACTCCGCATTTTCCAGCTCCGCTGGACTACGCGCACCCAGGGCGTCATCGGCGGGAACGACGGCGAATAAAGCTCGCCGGGGGAGCTTGGGTTCTCCGATCAAATCGAACAAAAACTCGAGTGGCAATCCGGCAGTGGCCTTCACCGCGCCGGTCTGGTGAACGGTGCGCGGGGAAACCTGGTATACGAAGATGGGAGCATCCACACTCAGAAACTAGCTGCCCATCACCCGGTGTGGGAATCGAATGCCGAGCCGGGCTGTGACCAGTTGTTCGAGCGCCCTTGCCAGAAGTTCCATTCGGAGCGGCCATCACCGGGGACGAAGGCGATATCCAGGTCCGAGATGGAGGCAATGACCTCACCGCAGGACTTGCAGCGCACCTCGGTGTCGGTCTCACCGCCGCACCCGGCGTGAGTCACCCGTGTGGGTAAACCTTGATTCCCGTAATACCAGCGCTCGCCCCACTCCCGAATCGCCGAGAGCATTATGAAAATATCCCTGCCCTTGGGGGTCAGAATATATTCGTAACGTGCCGGACGGTCGACGTAAAGGCTCTTCTCCATCAGGCCCGCATCGACGAGCTTCTTCATGCGTGACGACAATATGTTTCTCGCGATTCCCAGGTGGCTGTGAAAGTCGTCGAAGCGCTTTATACCCAGCAACGCGTCACGGATTATGAGAAGCGTCCACCAGTCCCCCACGATCTCCAGAGTCTTGGCAATCGCCGACTCGTACATTTCCCTCTCTGACTTGCGCGGCACGGTTCAGCCACCGCCCGATATTGGCCCGCAGTTCACCGCTATAGATACCCGGGTCATCGCCCCTCCGTTTGCATCCGCCGTGGACAATAATCAAGGCTTGTATCAAAGCGCATTCGTGTCAATATTCGATGACTTTACACCATATTGGGCCATTGTTGCGTCCGCCTAAAAGCATCGGCCATCCGGGAATTATGTCCGCAGATACGAGGGATCAGTAGCATGAAACTACCACCTCGTTGACCTGCGAATTTACATGGCAGAGATAGCAAACGGCATTTCCGGCGCTTCTGGTCGGCCGGCCCCGTCTGGGGAGAAGAAGCGGCCAAACAATACGAAATCTCCATAACCGGTACGAAATGATGGCTTTCCTGTGCCATGGAGAGCAGAGGTCCCCTTCCGATGGGGAGCGCCGGCGTAGACTTTGCAGCGCCGATCCGGCGCCCGGAGGCGCCCCTAGGCGGGAACAAAACCGATCCCAAGGAGAGAACATGGCGCCTTCTTCCGGCAACGAGACCGGGCTAAGAGTCGGATTCATCGGCCTCGGCCTGATGGGAAAGCCGATGGCCAAGAACCTGTTGGCCGCAGGCAACCACCTCATGGTCGCCT
>JAJZLQ010000026.1 GCA_021850605.1 Actinomycetes bacterium | reverse complement strand
CTTACAGGGTCACGGTCGCCGCCAGCGACCGGACGCTTGGCGAAGCCGAACTGCGGGTAATCCGGGAGCGCGCCATTGCTGCGGCGGTCAAGCCGGGTGGAGCGATCCTGCGCGGCTAGCCTTTGCAGATTATGCATTGGAGTGTATAATCTCTCCTGTGAGAGTTGTTGTTTTTGGTGCCTCCGGCTATGCGGGGGCCGAGCTGGTTCGCATTATCGCCACCCATCCGCACTTCGAGCTGGTAGGCGCCTCGGCCGGGTCGAACGCAGGTGCGGAGATCGGCGCGATCTATCCTCATCTGGCGCATTCACCCTACGGTGGGATGCGCCTCCAAAGCAATGATGAGCTGGCCGCCTCACTCGACGCCATCGGGGCGGAGCTGGCTTTCTTCGCGTTGCCGCACAACCAGGCGGCGGGCCTGGTGCCCAAGCTGCTTGGATCCCTACGGCTGGTGGTAGATCTTTCCGCGGACTTCAGGCTGGTTGATCCCGGGCTGTACGAATCCGTCTATGGCTTTGTACACCCGGCTCCCGAGTTGCTTGAGGAAGCGGTTTACGGATTGGTGGAGCTGAAGCGTGCCGAGCTCTCCCGTGCAAGGCTCATCGCCGCGCCCGGCTGCTATGTCACCGCTGTGACGCTGGCCCTATTCCCATTCATCGATCGTGGGCTCGTGGCGCCTGGAAGCGTTCCGGTGGCCAATGCGGTCAGCGGAGTCTCGGGGGCAGGCCGTTCGGCCAAGCTGGCAAATCTCTTTGGCGAGATCGACTCCGATGTGAGCGCCTACGGGCTTTCGGGACATCGGCACCGTCCGGAGATCGAGCAGAACCTCGGCTCGCCGGTGCTCTTCGTCCCGCACTTGGTGCCGATGACGCGAGGCATCCTGGCGACCTGCTATTTCGATATCGCACCTGCCGCGCTGGAAGCGGCAGGGCTGGACGGCTCGTCGCGCATGCTCATCCAGGAGATGCTTCATGCCGAGCTGGTGGAGTTTTACGATGGCGCCGCGTTCGTCTCTGTATTGGATGCGGGAAACTCGCCCCATACCAAGGCGACGTTGGGGACGAACATGGCGATCGTCTCGGTGAGCTACGATCCCGCCAGCGGCAAGGCGGTCGTCCTCTCCGCCTTGGACAACATGGTCAAGGGAGCTTCCGGACAGGCGGTCCAAGCTGCGAACGTCGCGCTCGGACTCCCGGAGGCGGCCGGTCTGACGAGAGTGAGCGTGTACCCATGAGCGTTACCTATCCATTGGGCTTCGTCGCCAGCGGCGTGGCTTCGGGAATCAAGCCGTCGCGGCGCAAGGACATGGCACTGGTGGCTACCTCGGATTGGCATGCCGCTGCGGCCGCAGCCACCTTTACCCAGAACCTGGCGGCCGCAGCCCCGGTTGTGGTCTCCCGTCAAAACCTGACCGCCTCGGCGGGGCAGGTGGCGGCGGTCCTGCTCACCAGCGGGAATGCCAACGCCGCCACCGGCGTCGAAGGGGAGGCGGCCGCCAAGCACGCCGTGGAGGCTCTGGCCGCGGTGGCGGGAGTCCATCCCAGCCAGATTCTGATCTGCTCTACGGGCCTGATTGGCATACCCTGGCCGGTGGAGAAGGCGCTGGAGGGAATCCCGCGCGCCCACGGAGAGTTGGCCGGCGGGGAGGAGGCCGGGCTTTCGGCCGCCGAGGCCATCATGACCACCGACACCTTCGCCAAGACCGCAGTCAACGAGGTGGGTTCGGTTCGCTTTGGGGGCATCGCCAAGGGTGCGGCGATGATCGCGCCCAATATGGCGACCATGCTTGCGGTGGTGACGACCGATGCCAAGGCGACCTCGGAGCAACTTGCCAGGGTGCTGGGCCACGCGGTGGAGATGAGCTTCAACCGCATCACCATCGACGGCTGCACGTCCACCAATGACACGGTGGTGATCATGGCTTCCGGCGCCTCGCGCCAGGAGTTGAGCGACGAGGAGTTGACCGCCGGTGTGCTGGCGGTTTGCGATTCGTTGGCCTCCCAGATCGTTTTCGACGCCGAGGGTTCGACCAAGTTGATCAGGGTGACCTGCACCGGTGCCGAGACAGAAGACGACGCCTTGGCGATCGCGCGCAAGGTGGCCGAATCATCTTTGGTGAAGTGCTCGTTCTTTGGCAAAGACCCTTATTGGGGAAGGGTCATCTCGGAAGTTGGTACCGCCGGCGTCGACTTGGACATGACCCAGGTCTCCGTCGCCTACGGTGGCATCACGGTCTATGCCAACCTCGTGGAGATGGGTTACGACCGCGAGGCGGTTGGCCGGGTCATGGAAGGGCGTGAGATCGACCTGGAGGTGACCGTCGGTGACGGAGCCGCCTCGGCCACGGTCATCACCGCCGACCTCACGCCCGCATACATAGCCGAGAACATGAGGACCTCCTAGGTGGCAACCATGGAGGAACTCGAGGTAGCGATCATCAAGGCCGGGGTGCTGTCAGAGGCCCTTCCCTACATCCGGCGGTTTTCCGGTTCGGTCTTCGTGGTCAAGTACGGAGGCAACGCCATAGCCGACGCCAGTGAGGAGGCCACTCTCGAGTCCTTCGCGCGTGACGTGGTCCTTATGGCATCGGTGGGGATCAGGCCGGTGGTCGTGCATGGCGGTGGGCCGCAGATCGGAGAGATGCTGGCCCGCCTGGCGATCGAGAGCCGCTTCGAGAACGGGCTGCGGGTGACCGATGCAGCCACTCTTGAGGTGGTCCAGATGGTGCTGATGGGCAAGGTGAATCCGGAGATCGTGGCGGCCATCAACCGGTTCGCCCCACTTGCCGTGGGTCTTTCCGGTGCCGACACGGGTCTGATCATCGCGGAGCCCGCTCCAGGTGAGCTCGGTTTCGTTGGCGAGGTGGAAAGCATCAATCCCGAGATAGTCGAGCGGCTTCTTGGCGAGGGGATGATCCCGGTGGTGGCCACAGTGGGTGTGGACCGGCGTGGACAGGCCTACAACATCAACGCCGATGTCGTTGCAGGGGCGATCGCGGGGGCGATCCGGGCCGAGAAACTCATCTACCTCACCAATGTCGAGGGTATCTACGCGAACTATCCCGACCCGGCTTCCCTTATTCGCCGCATCTCGTCCGAGGGCCTGTCGCGGATGCTGCGCAGTGGTTCGGCGACCGCAGGAATGATTCCCAAGCTGCGAAGCTGCCTGAAGGCCCTGGAGGCGGGCGTGGGCTCCGCCCACATCCTGGACGGGAGGATGGAGCACTCCCTGCTCCTGGAGATATTCACGGACTCCGGCATAGGCACCATGGTGGTGGCCGAAGACCAAGGAGGAACGGAATGAGCGTTACTGAGAGCGGGCTGGTGGGAGCCGCGCAGCGTTATTTGATGAACAACTACGGTCCACCTCTTGCCGCCTTCGTTTCCGGCTCGGGAAGCGTCCTGGTCGAGGATTCCGGCCGCGAGGTACTTGACTTCCTGGCCGGAATCGCCGTTTGCTCGCTGGGCCACTGCCATCCGGCGGTTACGGCCGCGATCTCGGAGCAGGCGGGCAAGCTGATCCACACCTCGAACTTCTTCGCCAATGAGCACGGGCCGGAGGTGGCCCGGCGCCTCGAAGATCTGCTGGGCATCGGCGAGGGCAGGGTCTTTTTCGGCAACTCGGGGGCCGAGGCGAACGAGGCGGCCATCAAGCTTGCTCGCCGGTTCGCCGGCGAAGGCCGGCGCCGTATCGTGGCCCTGGAGGGTGGCTTTCATGGACGGACATTTGGCGCGCTCTCCGCGACGGGGCAGTTTGCCAAGCAGATCCCCTTCGAGCCCCTGGTACCGGGATTCGCGCACGTGCGCCCCGGCGACATAGGAGCCCTGGAAGCCGAGCTGGCCAGGGGTGATGTGGCCGCGGTGATGATCGAGATGCTGCAAGGCGAGGCGGGCGTGGTCCCCGTGCCCGACGAATTCGTCTTGGCTGCGCGTGAGCTCACCACCGGCAACGGCACACTCCTGATCCTCGACGAGGTCCAGACAGGATTTGGCCGGACCGGAGAGTGGTTTGCCTTCCAGCGCCTCGGCATCGTCCCGGACATGGTCACCCTTGCCAAAGCGATTGCCTCGGGATTTCCGGTCGGGGCGCTCTTCGCCCGCGCCGAGGTTGCGGCCGCCTTTCAACCCGGAGACCACGGGACCACCTATGGAGGCCAGGCATTGGCAATGGCTGCGGCCAGGGCGACGATTCAGACTTTGGTCGAGCTGGATGCACCCGCGCTGGCTCGCACGAAGGGGGAGCTTCTGGCCAAGGCGGTCGAGAGATTGCCTGGCGTGACCGGGGTGCGCGGAAGGGGACTTCTGCTCGGCGCGATGCTGGAACGCCCGATTGCCAAGGCGGTCCAGACGTATGCGCTGGAGGAGGGCCTGATAGTGAATGCCATCGGTGACTCCGTGGTGCGCCTGGCCCCTCCGCTGGTTGTGACCGAGGAGGAGATCACGGCTGCCGTGCAGCGCCTTGGCCGGGCTCTGCATCGTGCGGAGGTGGAGCCTGGGGAGAGGAAATGAAGGACTTTCTGGAGATATCGACGGTTGGAAGTGAGGGGCTGGAGGCGATTCTCGAGTACGCCGGAGCGGACCTGCCCGCGGTGCTGGCGGGAAAGGGAGTTGCACTGGTGTTCGAGAAGCCGTCGTTGAGGACGCGGTCATCGTCGGAGATGGCGGCGGTTGCACTGGGCGCCCATCCCGTCTACATCACCGACGCCGAAGTCGGCATCGACAAGCGCGAGTCGGCCGAGGACATCGCCAAGGTCCTTGCTGGGTATCATTCCGCCATAGCGGCGCGGGTCTTCGATCATCGGGTGCTGGAGAGGATGGCCAACGCCCTCCGCGAGCACGGAGAGGACGTTCCCGTCATCAACCTGCTTTCCGACCGCTCCCACCCGTGCCAGGCAGTCGCAGACCTGATCACCATAAAGCAGCAGTTCGGATCGGTGCGTGGGGTGGAGATCGCCTACGTCGGCGATTCCAACAACGTGGCGCTTTCCCTGGCAGAGGCCGCTGCTTTGGCCGGCGCGAGCATCAGGATCGCTTCACCCGAAGGATACGGCTTCGACCCTGCGACCCGCCAAGGGCTGTCCGGGCTCGGTGATATCAGCTTTGGAACCGATCCTGGTGAAGCGGTGCGCGGTGCTCGCGTTGTCTACACCGATACCTGGACTTCGATGGGTCAGGAGGATGAGGCCGTGGAGCGTCGGGCCGCATTCGGCTCTGGTTTCCAGGTCAACTCGGCCCTCATGGCCAAGGCGGCCCCTGACGCGATATTCATGCACTGCCTGCCCGCACACCGCGGGGAGGAGGTCACCAGTGAGGTCATGGACTCGCCGGTGAGCGTGATCTACCGGCAGGCGGCCAACCGGATGCCGGCGTTCAAGGCCGTCCTCTACTGGGCGGTGACCGCATGAAGTCCGGCTGGCACTCGGGCGCGCCGGATGGGATGATGACAAATGTTGTTGCGGGGTGACGGCATGGCAAAGAACCGTCGGCAGTACCAGATCAGCAAGTTTCTGGAGACCGAGTTCGTGAGTTCGCAGGCTCAGCTGGTTGGGCTGTTGGCGCGGGTCGGAATCGAGGCCACGCAGGCCACGGTTTCACGCGACCTCGAGGAGCTCGGAGCGATCAAGGTGAAGGTGCCTGGCGGCGAGCTGGTCTACGCCGTGCCCTCGCACATGCGTGACACCTCCGCCGACGCGGACCACCTGCGAAGGGTGCTTTCGGAGTGGGTGGTCGAGCTGGTTGCCTCGGGAAACCTCGTGTTGATAAAAACACCGCCGGGCTCGGCCCACGTAGTGGCTTCGGCCATGGACCACACCATCATCAATGGCGTGCTGGGAACCGTCGCGGGTGACGACACCATCATGGTCGTCACCAAATTCGGCGAGGCCGATGCGTTGCGGGATCTGCTTGCCCGCATGGCCGGGCTGGACGACGTCTGATTGCCAGGGTGCCAGGGCTGGCGGCAAGACTTAATCGTTGAATTTAGGAGAAGGAGTCAAGAGTTGAGCAAGAAGAGAATCGTGCTGGCCTACTCGGGTGGGCTCGACACCTCGGTGGCGGTCAAGTGGCTGGGCGAGGAGATGGGATATGACGTCGTCGCCATGGCGGTTGATGTCGGCCAGGGTGGCGACTTCGAGGTCATCCGGCATCGTGCGATAGCCGCCGGCGCCATCGCGGTCGAAGTCGTTGACGCGCGCGCCGAGTTCGCGAACGACTTCGTTCTCCCGGCGCTGCATGCCAACGCACTCTACGAGGGACAGTACCCCTTGGTATCCTCGCTATCGCGCCCGGTAATCGTGCGCCACCTGGTTCGGGTGGCCGAGGAGTATGGCGCTGGTGCGGTTGCACACGGCTGCACCGGCAAGGGCAACGACCAGGTCCGCTTCGAGGTTGGGATCAGGGCGCTCAACCCGGAGCTCGCCATCGAGGCGCCGGTCCGCGTCTGGGGCTTTTCCCGGGCCGATTCCATCGACTACGCGGAGAAGCACTCCATCCCGATCCGGGCCTCCAAGGAGAAGCCTTACTCGATCGATGCCAACCTGTGGGGCCGAGCTGTGGAATGCGGCGAGATGGAGGATCCTTGGGCCCCGCCGCCCGGGGACGTTTACGAGATGACCGTCCCCACCAAGACCCAGGCCGAGGAGATCGTGATCACCTTCGATCAGGGGAGGCCGGTGGGCGTAGACGGGAACCCGCTCGCCGTTGCGGAGGTCATTGAGACACTGAACACGAGACTTGGCGCCTTTGGGTTCGGCCGCCTCGACATGGTGGAAAATCGGCGCGTGGGTATCAAGAGCCGCGAGGTTTACGAGGCCCCCGGGGCACTGGGTCTCATCCTGGCGCACGCGGACCTCGAGAGCATCACCCTAGAGAGGGATCTTGCTCACGAGAAGGCCCGCCTGTCCACTCGCTTCAGCGAGCTCGTCTATGATGGGCTTTGGTTTTCTCCCCTGCGCGAGGCCCTGAGTGAGTTCATGGCCTACACCCAACGGTACGTGACCGGGGAGGTGAGACTTGTGGCAGAGCCAAACCGTGTGTATGTGAACGGGCGCCGCTCGCCGTCCTCCCTCTACGATTACGAGCTTGCCACCTATGAGAAGGAAGACGCCTTCAGACACTCCGATGCGGAGGGCTTCGTGCGTATTTGGGGCCTTGGAGTTGAGACCTGGGCGCGGAAGCAGCGGTAAAGCGCTTATTCCGGTAGTCGATGGCGGAGCCGGTCCTCGGGGCCGGCTCCGCTGAGGAAGTTGCAGTCGATGACGCTTTGGCATGGAAGATTCAGCTCCGAGCCGTCCGCGGAGCTATGGGAGTTCACGGAGTCGCTCAGCTTCGACAAGGCACTGGCGCTTGACGACATTGCGGGCTCCCGGGCCCACCTCGCCGGCCTCGAGCGGGCGGGGATGTTGGACGCCACGGAGGCGGCCGCTCTCGTGGCCGCCCTTGCGCAGGTCGAGGCGGAACTCATGGGGGAGACCTTCTCCTTTGAACCTTCCGACGAGGACATCCATACCGCCATCGAGCGGAGGGTGACCGAGATTGCGGGCGAGGCGGGAGCGAAGCTGCACACCGGCAGGAGTCGCAACGACCAGGTAGCCACGGACATGCGCCTCTTTACACGCCGGGAGATGACGGCGGTCGCTGCGCGGATTCTTCAGCTGGCTCAGACGCTCGGCGACCTGGCGGACGAGGCCAAGGACGCCTACATGCCCGGCTACACCCATATGCAGAAGGCACAGCCGGTGCTTTTTGCTCATCACCTGCTGGCTCACGGGTGGGCGCTCTCCCGCGATTTCGACCGCATCCTCTCGACGATCGATCGGATGGACGTCTCCCCGTTGGGCGCCGGGGCCCTGGGCGGCTCCTCGCTCCCGCTCGACCCGGGATACACTGCGGCGCTGCTCGGATTCGGAGCCCCGTTCGAGAACTCACTGGATGCCGTCTCGGACCGGGACTTTATTGCCGAAGCGCTGTTCGACCTATCCCTCGTCGGCGTCCACCTCTCCAGGATCGGTGAGGAGATCGTCCTCTGGTCCACCGAGGAATTCGCCTTTGTGCGCCTCGACGATGCCTATTCGACCGGCTCGTCCATGCTGCCCCAGAAGAAGAACCCGGACATCGCGGAGCTTTCCCGAGGCAAGGCCGGGCGGCTGATCGGCCACCTCACAGGATTCCTGGCCACCCTGAAAGGGCTCCCACTTTCCTACAACCGCGACCTCCAGGAGGACAAGGAGCCGCTCTTCGACTCCATCCTTCAGGTAAGCAGGGGATTGGTAGCCGTGCGAGGCATGCTGCAAAGCGCCTCTTTCGACTACGCGCGGATGCGCAAGGCGGCCGAGTCCCCTTATCTCTGCGCGGTCGACCTGGCCGATTTTCTGGTGCGAGCCGGGATGCCGTTCCGAAAGGCGCACGCCGTCGTGGGCGGGCTCGTACGCGACTCCATCGAGCGCCAAGTGCCTCTTGAGGAACTCGTCTCCGCCCATCCGCTACTGGGCGAGGACGCGGCACGCCTGCTCGAACCAGGCGAGTCGGTGAAGCTGCGAGCAACGCGTGGCGGTTCGGGGATCGATGCCGTGAAGATCCAGCGCGGCCGCTTCGTCGAGCGCCTCCAGCTCGACGCAAAGCGTCTGGACGCTCTCCAGCCCGATGCGATTGCGTGAGGGATCGACCCCCGACTTTCTGCGCGCGGCCGGGTTGCGCGCGATGGGAAGGGACGATTTCGGCCTCGAAACCGTAGAGCTTGCGCGATCGTTGGTGGGTGCCTACCTGCTCTACCGTGGCAGGCTGTTGCGCATCACCGAGACCGAGGCGTATCGGGGCGCAGACGATCCGGCGTCGCATGCCTTTAGGGGAAGGACACGGCGCAACATGCCCATGTTCGGACCCCCTGGCCACCTGTACGTGTACTTCACCTATGGCATGCACACCTGCGTGAACGTGGTCGGCGCAACCGAGGGCGAGCCTTCCGGCGTGCTGCTTAGGGCGGGCGAGCTTCTCGTCCTTAACCCGGCGTCAGGCGACATCGAGAGTGATCCGGCCAACCGCGTTCCGCGTACCAGCGCGGTGGGTCCGGGAAGGCTCGGCCGTGCCGTTGGCGCCAGCGTCGCCGACTCGGGCATGGACCTTTGCTTACCGGGAGCACAGGCCCTCCTTTTCCAAAACGAGGTGGCACGGCAGGATCTTCTGGTTTCTGTTTCACCCCGGGTTGGTGTCTCGGGAGCGGCGGATATCGAATGGCGCTTCTTCGATGCCGGGAGCCGGTTCGTCTCTCGCCACCCGCGCGGTTTACCGAACCATACTTTTGGATGAGGTGCGATTCATCCTGGGGGTCCGTGCTGTAATCGCATGACGCGCCTACCATGGCCACATGCAAACTGATGCAGCCATCAAGACCGTAGGGCTGACCAAGCGTTACGGCGCCAAGCTTGCGGTGGACGCGGTCGACCTCGAGATCCCGCGCGGCGTGGCCTTCGGATACCTGGGGCCGAACGGTGCCGGCAAGACCACTCTCATTCGCATGCTGCTGGGTTTGACCCGGGCCAGCTCCGGCCGGATGTGGATCCTGGGACACCAACTGCCCGCGGAAAGGGCCGATGCGCTTGCCAAGGTCGGGGCGATCGTAGAGGAGCCGCGCTTCTACCCGTATCTGACCGGGCGCGAGAACCTGCGTATAGCCGCAGCGGTGCGAGGACCCGAGGCGGAGGCGAGGATAGCGGACAGTATCGAGAGAGTTGGCCTCGCGGAGCGCTCGGGTGACCGGGTATCGGGCTATTCGCTGGGTATGCGCCAACGCCTCGGCATCGCCCGCTGTCTGCTCAACGATCCCGAAGTGCTGATACTCGACGAGCCTATGAACGGGCTCGATCCCGCGGGAATAATGGAGTTCAGGTACCTGATCCGTTCCTTTGTGGAAGAAGGCAGGACCGTCATCCTCTCTTCGCACCTCCTGGACGAGGTCGAAAAGACCTGCGACGCGGTGGCCATCGTTGACAAAGGTCGCGTGGTACGTCAAGGGAGCCTCGACGAGTTCCGCGGCCGCGACTACGCGAAGGTAACAGTGGAGGTTGTCGAGCCGGACCTGGCGCGAACGGTTCTCTCGGGCCTCGATTTCGTAAAAAACGTAGAAGTGCTTTCTCCGACTGAGCTGCTCGTGTCGCTTGAGACAGGCGTTAGGGGACATCAGCTCAACGGAGCGCTGGTCGCGGCCGGGGTCGGCGTGGAAAGGCTCGAGCCGGCCAAGGCCACACTCGAGGACGAGTTCCTCTCGGTCACCAGCGATATGGGCATCAGGTAGAAAGCGGGACGCGTTATGTGGTACGCGAGAAGAATGGTCTCGGCCGAGGTCTTGAAGCTGCGCAGGAACAAGTCGCAGCTGATAACCACGCTCCTGATGACGGTCGGCGTGGTGGTGGTCTACTTTGCGGTAGTGGAGGCGTTCCACCTTTACAACCCGGCGGTCCACGGGCCCGCGGGTGGCTCGGCGAACTTTTCGAACGTCATTAACATTCTGACCTTCATCGGCGCCACCGGCGCCATTGTGGTGGGGGCAAGAGCGGGATCGGCCGATCAAAGCACCGGCGTCTTCCGCGACCAGGTGGCCACCGGCCGCAGCAGGATCTCCCTTTTCGCGGCCCGGGTGGCCGGTGGATCGCTCTTTTTCCTGGTCTTCATCCTCGCGGCACTGGTCCTGGCCGTTGCCGGGACATTCATATTCCGATCCGGGCTGCCCGTTCCGACCTGGTCGGGGATCTTCCGCAACTCATGGGTGACGGTGGTGGTCACGCTATTCAACTTGCTGCTCGCGCTGGGGTTGGCGTCGCTGACTTTGTCGAGGTCGGTCACGGTGGGTGTTCTACTGGTGTGGACCCTTTTCGCTCAGCGCCTGCTGGTGCGGATCAGCACGCTTGGCGGAGTGCGCAAGGCGTTTCCGCTCGCGGCGGAGCATGCCCTGAATCCCGATGCACGCGGCCCATTCGGCCATGTCATCCCCGAGAGCGTCCTCACCGCGGTGCTGGTCCTGGTCGTGTGGGCCGTGGTGCTGCTGGCAAGCGGCGCTTGGCGGACCTACTCGATGGACGCTTAGCATCTTGAAAGATGCGTACACCGAGCGTGGGGAGAGGTTCCGAGGCGGCACCCAGGGGCGTTGAACTGGGATCTCGCATCGGCCGGGTTGCATCGTGGGCGCTGCTGACCTTTATGCTCGCCGCCAGCCTGGCCATGCCGATCGCTCGGCAGGCCGGCCTCTTCGGCATGCGCGCGCCCGCCGAGCCCATGCTGACCTCGCTGGGCTTCGCCGCCTTGGGGCTGGCCGGGACCGCTTCACTATTATGGGCCAAGCGCCACCCGCTTGCCGTCCTCGGCCTCGTACTGGTGGTGACGCTGGTAATGCGCGATACGCGTGGCCTCGCGGGTCCGAGTATTTACCCGATGCCCCTCTTCTATGCGTTGGGCAGCTATGCCATTAGCCATTCCTGGAAACAGGTGGCCCGCATTTCCGCCGGCGTGGTGGGCGTCATTTATGCGGCGTCGCTCTTCAGGGGCGAGAGCCTTGGGCACTACGGACTAAACAGCCTTTTCAGCTTGCTCGGGGCGCTTACCTTCGTGGTGCCGGTTAGCTCGTTCGGGCTCTGGCTGGGAACCAATCGCGCCTACGTCAAGGAACTGAAGGAGCGTTCAGCCCGCCTTGAGCACGAGCGCGAACTGCTGGCGCAGCGAGGCCGTCGCCGAGGAGCGCGTCAGGATAGCGCGAGATCTCCACGACGTCGTAGCCCACCACGTGTCGCTGATGGTGGTTCAGGCCGGCGCGATTCGGGAGTCGCTGCCCAAGGGGTCGGAGCTTCGCGGCTCGCTTGACGTGCTGGCCGATACCGGGAGGGAGGCCATGTCTGAGATGCGCCGGATGCTCGGCGTCCTGCGAGCCGAAGACGCCGACGCGCCGACGCGCTCCCCGGCCCCGAGGCTCACCGAGCTTCAGGCTCTGGTGGGCCGGGCCAACGAAGCGGGGATATCGCTCGAATATCGGGTTCTCGGCGAACCATTGGCGCTCTCCGAGGCAGAGGAGCTGTGCCTCTATCGTGTTGCTCAGGAGGCCCTCACCAATGTCTTCAAACATACCGAGGGGGCGGTGGGCACTGTCGAGCTGGCATATGCACCGGGCGCGGTGACCTTGCGGGTGCAGGACGCCGGGAGGCCGGTGACCGCGCCGGGCGGGCCCGGCCATGGCCTTGTCGGAATGCGTGAGAGGCTGGGCCTCTTCGGCGGCACCCTTTGGGCCGGGCCGATCGACAACGAGGGTTTCCTGGTCGAGGCGCGACTTCCGCTGGGCGGGTCGCTGCGGTGACGATACGCGTGGTGGTGGCGGACGACCAGGCTCTGGTTCGTTCGGGGCTTCGCACCATTCTCGAGGCCCAAGGCGACATCCAGGTCGTCGGCGAGGCGGGCGACGGCGAGGAGGCGGTGCGTCTCTGCGATTCGCTGAAGCCTGACGTCGCGCTTCTTGACATCCGCATGCCCAGAATGGACGGACTCGATGCGGCTCGGAGGATCAAGTTCACCAGGACACTGATGCTGACCACTTTTTCGGTGGACGAATACGTTGTCGAGGCACTGCGCAACGGGGCAAGCGGCTTCTTGTTGAAGGACGCAACGCCTGAGGATCTGGTAAAGGCGGTGCGCTCGGTGGCCGCCGGAGACGCCGCGCTATCCCCTTCGGTGGCTCGCAAAGTGCTCGAGTTGGCACGGCCAAGGGCATCGGCACCACCCTCCAGCCCGGGTGCGCTGGAGGAGCTGAGTGCCAGAGAGCGCGAGGTCCTGCTCGAGCTCGCCAAGGGCCTTTCCAATCAGGAGATTGCCGGGAGACTCTATTTGTCGGAACCAACGGTCAAGACTCATGTCTCCCACATTCTCGCCAAGCTGGGGCTGAGGGACCGTGTGCAAGCGGTGGTCTTTGCCTACGACCTGGGATTGGTGGAACCTCGCCATCCGGGTAGTCAAGGGGAATAAGGAGCTCGACGTTGAAGTATCGGGACGCGCGACGACAGCCCCGGAGGCCAATGGCCCTTGCATTCGAGGTGTACTAGACCCCGTTTTCTCTGGATGCGCTACCGCACAAGCCGGCCGGGGTGGGCTCTGCCCGATCGCTTTGCGACGGGACCACACTCGCTGGGACGGGATACGGCGACGACTTTGGTTCCATTGCGGCGGACACCCTGGCTCTGATGCTTTCCGCATGCATGACTTCTCTGACGGGTGAAGCCGCCAGTCCCCTTCGGGGGTGACCAATGCCCCCGCTTTGGCGGCCGAGAGGCCGCCGAGCGTGCGGGCCCGGTTGCCGGATGGGCGGCGAGACTCAAGGAGGAGTTTGCCGAGCGCTTGGGCCAGCAAGACTTTTCGGTCGACGGTCTAGGCCGGACTTACCCCCTCCAAGGCGGGCTTCCGCAGACTGAACTGGGAATCGATGTCCGGA
>JAJZLQ010000014.1 GCA_021850605.1 Actinomycetes bacterium | reverse complement strand
GCTCTCCGCCGAGGCGCAAGGTATTAAGGACCTGCTCTTCTCGTTCAAAAGTTCGGGTGCGGTAACAACCGTCGAGGAACAGAGGATGGCGCTCGAAGCGCTCGCCGCGCTATCGCCAATGCCCGCCGGCGTACACACCGAAATGGTCACCCTTGGGGGAATGCCGGCCGAGCTGATACGGGCCCAAGTGCCAAGGTCCGAAATGACGCTGCTCTACCTGCATGGAGGAGCGTACTCCGCCGGGTCGATAAACACCCACAGGTCCCTTGTCGGCCGCATCTCCGTTGCCGCCGGAATCCGGGCCTACCTGCCCGAGTACCGCCTCGCCCCCGAACATCCCTTTCCTGCCGCAATCGATGACGCGGTCGTCGCCTACAAGAGCCTGCTTGATGCAGGCGTCGACCCGGCAAAGCTGATCGTCGGTGGTGACTCGGCCGGAGGCGGCCTCGCGGTCGCACTGATGTTGAAGCTCAAGGAACTCGGCCTCCCACTGCCGCTGCGAATCGTTCTACTGAGCCCGTGGACGGACCTGACAGGGTCGGGCAGCTCCATAGTGGAACGCGCCGAAGCGGATCCCTGGCTTGAGGCTGAGTCGCTCAGGCCCGCAGCTTTCGTCTACCTTGGCGAAGCCGACCCCACCAATCCCCTCGCTTCGCCCCTCTTCGGCGACCTTGCCGGGCTACCCTCCTCGCTGATCCTGGTGGGCGGAGACGAGATACTTCTCGACGACTCCCTGCGCCTGAACCAGGCGCTGGTCGAGGTCGGCTCACCCAGCAGGCTCATGGTTGCCGAGGGCATGTGGCACGTCTACCCCGCTTTCCCAGGCATGCCCGAAGCCGACCGAGCCATCGAGGAGATCGCGCGTTTCCTGGAGGAAGCGGCCTCTTAGAAAGCCTGCACTCCCCCACTGTCCTGGCCCTCCGCGTAAGTTTCCCAGGCATGAGACCGTATTCACTTGTCTAGGGTCTATTGGTCCCTAATTGCTTGTGCCACCCAGCTAAAAGCTTCTGTCGTAGCCCGGGGTCCGGTTTCGGGCGTGGGCAACTTGCCCGCCCGGTCGACAAGGATAAAGGCAGGTGTTGATATGAATAAGATCGCACTGGTTGCCACCAGGACGATCCGTCCTTTGAGGTGGTTGTATCACAGTCAGGGTGCCGCATGGCTTTGGCTGGTAGTCAGGCTTTGGCTGGGCTATAAGTGGATCGATGCCGGATGGCAGAAGATGTTCGGCGCCGAGTATCAGTCCTTCTGGAATGGCGGCTCGGGGATCAGCGGATACGTGGCAGGCGCCAAGGCGCACGCCACGGGCGCGCATGCTTCGGTCGTCTACGGCTGGTGGGTTTCCTTCCTCACCAACGTCGTCGGCCCGAATCATTCGGCGCTGGCCAAGATCGTCGCTCTCGGCGAATTCGCCGTTGGGCTAGGCCTTATTTTGGGCCTCTTAACCGGCGCCGCCGCCTTCTTCGGCGTCGTATTCAATTTCATGTACATGTTCTCCGGGACGCTCGGAGTCAACCCGATGTATGCGATCATCGGCTTGTTCCTGATCGTCGCCTGGCAAAACGCCGGCACGATCGGCCTCGACCGCTGGGTGCTGCCCTTGTTCATGGGAACCCATGAGAAGGAGGAACCCGCGACGGGCGCGACCGTTCCCGACACTGTCGCGGAAATCGAGAAGCGGCACTTCCAGACGCACTGAACATATTTACCGATGCAAATAGGGAGGGCGCTGCTGGAACCAATCGCACTAGTCAGCACCTGACCGCGGAGGGCCGGGAATTTCCCGGCCCTCCCTCGTGTCCCGAGAGGGCTCGAAGAAGCCATGTCGTTCGGGCGATGTATAGGAGCCACGCGGGAAACGGAGCAGGCCCCCTGGCGGTGGGAATCGTCGACTGGGTCCTTCCGAGTTTCTGGAGAACGATTCCGATAACTCTGGAGAAACGCCACGCCATTTCTGGAGAAGCGCGACGGTAATACTGGAAGTGCAAGCGCAGACGATTGCGCAGCCGTTGACTCGCCCGGCCGGACAAACGCGAGGCTCTGACTCACATCAGGGCCGGACCAGAAATCGCGGGCCCCTCAGCAGAAGTTACTGATCCGCCATCGCCGAGGCGGTTAACGGCCTCTAGAAGGCCCAAACGTTACGACCGCGCGAACCCTCCAAAGGCATCGAAGATCTTGAGAGGGCGACGCTGTCGCAGGTAGCCTGCTAGAACAACCGCAGGCTGCACTGGGCCCTCGGAATGGTTCGCCCCGCCGAGTTCGAGCGTGACCACTACGCTCGCATGAGACCTGAGGTCGAACCGGCCCTAAAGTACACGGGTTGGCGGGTACCGCCAAAATCGGTCCAGCCGGCTTTGGCCATGCCCGTCGGCTGCATTCGCCCACCACCGCCTTCGGCCCTCCCGACCTGCAAAATAGGGCCATTCGGAACCGCATAGGGGCGAAAGTCGTCCCTAATTGAGACGCCTATCACCAGCACGAGAAGCTATCGGCCCTAATTAGTTGTCTGTAGCAGACAAATACTTTCTACGTGGTTCGGAACAAGCGGAGCAGGACCGAGAGGCAGGCTCCATCCGAACGAAGGCATAAGAAGGCAGGTGCTGCTATGAGCAAGATCAAGCTGATATCGACCAGGACGATCCGTCCGTTCAGCTGGCTATACCACAGCCAGGGAGCCGCATGGTTATGGCTCGTGGTCAGGCTTTGGCTCGGCTACAAGTGGATCGATGCCGGATGGCAGAAGATGTTCGGCGCCGAGTATCAGTCCTTCTGGAATGGCGGCTCAGGGCTTGCTGGTTACGTGGCGGGCGCCAAGGCGCATTCAACGGGCGCGCACGCATCCGTGGTATACGGATGGTGGGTGTCCTTCCTAACCAACGTCGTCGGACCCAACCACGCGGCCCTTGCAAAGGTCGTTGCGCTTGGCGAGTTCGCTATCGGCCTCGGCCTGATACTCGGCCTCCTCACCGGCGCGGCGGCATTCTTCGGTGTTGGCCTGAACTTCATGTACATGTTCTCCGGGACGCTCGGAGTGAATCCGATGTATGCGATCATCGGTTTCTTCCTGATCGTCGCCTGGCAAAACGCCGGCGCGATCGGCCTCGACCGCTGGGTACTCCCCTTGTTCATGGGAACCCATGACAAGGATGTGGTGGCCAAGGACGACGTGATCGTTCCCGACACGGTCGCGGAAATCGAGACGCGCCACCTCCAGAGGCACTGAACGATAATCATCCACTAGCGGCGCCAGGCGCTGACGTCAGGAACAAGGATTCAGCGCCAGAGCCGGAAGGGCCGGGGAGCTTCCCCGGCCCTTCCTCTGTTCCCGCGGAAGAGATCTCCGGATCCCCAAACCTCGATCGGGGTACTCTTGCGTTGCGGCCGGGCCGGCCGCCCCTTCGTCCCGAAACCGGCGGCGTCACCGTCAGCCGGCCCCACGTCGTCTTGTTCACCTCGGCAGGAGACCGTGCCCGTCGCGGCCTGGCGTAGACACAGGCTTGAGCCACGTTGGGCGGAGGCCAGGCGACCGCCCCGCGTGCCTGGAAATGTTTGGCGGCGCGTGCAGGGACAAGCTGGGCCGGAGCAACGTATTCGAGCGACGGCCCCACGGTGGTCTGGCCATCGCCGATCGCCATCCTCATCAGCTCCTCGGCGAGATCCCGGATGCCCATCATCGCTCCGAAAAGGTCGCCCAGGATCCCGGGGTCTGCGTTGACGCTGCGGCAAAGATATCGGAGAAGCCCGCAATAGGCCCGGTTGAACTCCTCCATCTTCTGGCGGACCGAGCCGCCCTCAGGAAGTCGCCCATCCGCGGATTCGCGCGCATCGGCAGCGCCCCATCCCGGTCGACCAGGGCCACCGTACCGCTAGATCCCGACTTCGGCGTGCCCCACGCTTATAGCCGGCTGCCTTCGAGAATTTCGTTGAAGCAAAAGTAATGGGACTCCTCGTCGCGGTCAAGGTAAAACCCATCGCGCTCACCGTCCCAGACTTCAGCATGCTTCAGGCCCTCGCCGTGCTCCTCGGTCTCGTCGATGGCCCGGAGCGCGGATGCGAGATTGTTCACCGCCACGGTCCGCCGGCCCGCCGCGCCCCCGATCATCTCGGGCCCAATCGGGCGCAAGACCTCGAGACCCTCGCGCGATGAGCACAGCAGCGGCACCTTAAGAGACCTTTCGCTGAACGGGAACTTCGCCGGGTATTGCGCCAGGAAGCCGGGCGAGTCGATCAGCGGGGACCCACCTACGGCAATGAGCAGGTTCCCCGCAATGACCAGATGCGCCATATCGTCGAGCAGGTCCGACTTCTCCAGTTCCGCCGCCTCAGCGGTCGCACCCTCTCCCATCGAGTAATAGGCACGAAGATGCCGAGGGAGGGTGGCGTGTTCCAGCTGGGTTGCCCCCTGCCGGTGGGCCCTGAGGCTCTCCAAGGTGTCCATGAATGGCCGACCCACATGCGCCCCTTGCGATTCACCCAAGCCCCGCCGGCCCCGGCGAAGCGCATCGGAGTTTGGCGACCCCGCCACGCTTTGAACCAGCGCGCGTGACCTGGGCCATAGGTCGCGCCCCCATCGCCAAGGATACATAGGCCGCTGAAGTCCCAGGGTTGATTGGTGCGGAGGTTCGGCCTGTCGCCGGTGTTCACTTCGGCCGGCTCGCCGGGGCGTCAGGAAAGCGTATAAGAATCGACGGCGATGTTGCCGGAGCTGACCTTGGCGTGCAGCGTCACCTGCACGCCATTGAGGGCGCCTACAAGTGTCGCACCCACCGGCGTGGTCCCGTTCACCTGCTCGGTTATCTGCAACGCGCCCGTACTCCGAAGCGGGGCCCCGGCCAGCCGTGATGGGTACGGCACACCGGGAGCGAACGTATTCCACCAACTGGGCTGGTTCGCCTCGAGTGTGTGAATTGCCGCAAACCAGAGCGTGAGCGACGAAGCCTCGAACTGCAGGGGCGCGTTCGACTGGATGAACACGCCGGCCGGTGCGCCATCGAAGGAGAGCGTCCCCATGATCTGGCTGTTGGCCGAAAGACTGAGGCTCGCCTGATCCAGGCCGGAGGGAAGATTGACGCGCAGGAGCACCTCCGGAAGCGCGGTGGGTGCCGCTCCGGTCTTACTCAAAGACGATGTCGGCACGGTGCTCACGTACTGGGCGGTGACTATGTAGCGCTGGGAGGTGTACCAGAGGGCGTTTGTGGGCCAGCAGGTGTCGAGGATGAGCGAGCCCTTGGCCGGCACGTCGATGGGCGCGCCAACCTTGGTGACGATGCCTTTGGAGACGCGGAAGACGTAGCTCGCGCAACCCACCGAATAGGTGATGGTCTGGCCGGGCTTCAATTCATCGATACGGGAGAAGAAGCTGACATCGTGAGCCGAGAGAAGCGATGCGCCGGAGGTGCCCGGCCATGCGGTGGAAGGGTTGTGCCCGATCGATACGTTCAGCACGCTGTCGTCCACCCCCTGCTGCACCGGGGCGATCAGCCCGATCGCCGGGATCGAAAGGATCCCCGGGCCGGTGGAGGCGTTGCAGGCGATGGTGGTTGAGGACCGCCCCGGGATGGTTGTCTCACTTCGATACTGCTGCAGCAGGCGCTGAGCCCCTTGGTCGGAGTGCAGCTTCCACCAAATCGGATAGCCGATTCCCGCAGCGGCCACCAGGAGAAGGGCGATCCCGACGACCAGGCGCGCACGGTGCAAATTCCCAAGCTTGGCCATCGCAACCCCCTCTCCCCAGAGCCGAAGGGCTGCTCAGCCCAACGTTTCCAGCCTAATCTCGGCAGGGAGCAAAGTTAGATTGACCTGCTGGTGCAGTCTTAGCCTGCCACCTGGGCATCCGTCAGGGGCAGCGGCTCCCGGACGCGCCACAACTCGATCCTGCGGCCACCGGAGATGAAGTAGGAGATGTAGAAGTCCACCCCGCCCATCAACACGTCAAGCCAGAAGTGGTTGGCCGTAACGAAGACGACGAAAGCGGTGATCACTGGATGGGCGAGGAGTAGCACTTTGACCACCCGGTTTCGCACCGCAGGCACGATCGCCAGCGTGCACCAGAGGGCCCAGGCGAAGTGAAGGCTCGGCATCGCCGCGTACTGGTTGCCGGCATCCTTCATAAGCGTCGCATCGAAATGGCCCGCGCCACCGAACACCTTCTGGGTATCCACGAAATGAAAGACCGAGGGTAGCAGCCGAGGCGGCATGACCGGGAAGACAATGAAGACCACCAGTGCAAAGAGGTTCAGGAGCACCATGGTGTTGCGCCACCGGATGTAGCGCTCGGGGTATTTCACGAGCAGCAGCACGATGACCACCACCGGCAGCGCGAAATGAACCGTCACGTAGTAGAGATCGGAGAGCTTGATAACCCACACAGCGTGCCGGATGAAAAAGGCCTGCAGATGCTGCTCGAAGAAGAAATGCAGGCTGCGCTCGATCGAGACCTCGTCCAGAGCGTTATGGCGTGCCGTGGCTGTGGAGCCCGAGGCAAGCGAGGAGGTGTACTCGTAGGCCGCATAGAGCGCGCCGATCAGCAGGATCTGGTTCCAGAAGCGGATCGTCTTATCCCCCACCTGCTTTTTGGGCGCGACGATCTTCCAGAGGCTGTTGGTCATTTGCTTGTTGGCTCTCCTCAGTGGCCCTCCCAGGCTACGGTGCCCGGAGATATTTGGGGACGATTTGCTCGCCGACCTCGGCTCTAGGCGGCGGGGGGAAAGTTCCCCGCTCGGCTCAGTAGGCCCGGGACCGGCTTTCCGAGCTTCTCCCCCAGCCAGTCGGTGATGGCGAAGAGAGCCTCGAGGTCTACGCCGGTCGAATAACCGGAGCGCTCCAGCATGAAGACCAGGTCCTCGGTGGCCACGTTGCCCGTCGCGCGAGGTGCAAACGGGCAACCGCCGATGCCGCCGATGGAGGCGTCCAGGGCACGAACCCCCTCCAGCACCGCGGCGTAGGCGTTGGCGACCCCGGTGTTGCGGGTGTTGTGGAAGTGGCAGCGAAGGCCGATCGAACTTCCCGCGATCACCTCCTTGGTCAAACCGACCCGGTCCGCCACCATCGGAGGAACTCCCGCCCCTATGGTGTCAGCCAGCCCTATTTCCTCGGGCTGGAGCTCGGCGATCCGCTTGGCCAACTCGGCGATTACCGCCTCGGAAACCTCGCCTTCGTAGGGGCAGCCGAACGCCGCCGAGATGCCCACCGAAGTGCGGATCCCCGCTTCCTTGGCCCGCGGAATAACCCTGGAGAGCTGGGCCAGGTTCTCATCCACGCTCATTCCCTGGTTGCGCCGCGAGAAGGTCTCGGTGGCCACTACCACGTAGTTGATCTCCGGGAGCCCGGCCGCAATGGCGCGGTCGATTCCCCGCTCGTTGAGCACAAGCCCGATCGATGCCGCCCTGGCGGTAGGTGAAAGGCCTTCCATCACCGCCTCGGCGTCGGCCATCTGGGGAACCCGCTTCGGATTGACAAAGCTGCAGGATTCCACCCTCGTCAACCCCGCGGCCACACTCTCCTCGATGAGTCGCGCCTTCTCGCCGGTGGAGAACTCCACTGCCTCGTTTTGGAGGCCGTCACGGGCTGAGACCTCCACGATGGTGACCAGCGGCCTCTGCGCTCCATCTTCCATGGGGCATCCCCTTTCCGCAACTGCCCCCGCCGGCTTCGCGAGGTGCACGGATAAACCTTATCCGGAGGGCGCCGCATGCGGAATGGTGCCACTTGGCAGCGGGGCCGGAGGTGGCTAGCCTCTACTTGCGACCAGCGGATCCGCTAGAAAGGAGCAGCGCATGCCCAAGCCCGAGAGCCGCTTCGATGCCGGCACGGAGGAGTTGCGAGCGCGACTGCGCAATGCCATTGGCGTCAAGTGGACCCGTTTCGACGAGGACGTCATTCCCATGTGGATTGCCGACATGGACTTCGGAACCTCCGAGGTCATAACCGAAGCCCTCCATCGGGCCATCGACGGCTTCGGCCTCGGCTACTCCCGCCAGTCCCTCTACGACCGGGTGCTGGCCGCATTCGCCGGTCGATACGAGAGCAAGTTCCAGGTGAAGCTCGACCCCTCACTGGCCCTGCTCTCCACTGACGTGGTTCAGGCGGTCTACGTGGCAATCTCGGCCATGACCGCCCCCGGGGACGGCGTGGTGGTACAACCACCCATCTACCCTCCCTTCATCGGCGCGATCAGGGACACCCAGCGCAACGTGCTCTATAACCGTCTGTTGGAGACGCCCAGTGGCTTCCAGTTCGACTTCGACGATCTCGAGCGTCTTCTCTCCATGCCCAATACGGGGATGCTCCTGCTGTGCAACCCGCACAACCCGACCGGCAGGGTGATGACCGCCGCCGAACTCGACGCGGTGGCCGAGATGGCCGCTCGTCACCGGGTCGTGGTGGTCGCCGACGAAATTCACGCCGACATCGTCTACGGCGATCGCCGCCACTCCTCGTTTGCCGCCTCCGCCGCCCGCTTCGGGACCGAGTACCTCGTACTCACCTCGGCGTCCAAGTCATTCAACCTGGCCGGCCTTCGCTGCGCGGTGACACACTTCTCCTCGGAGGCGCTGCGCGCCGCCTATGACACATTCCCCTTCCACATGCGAGGTGCGGTTTCCAACCTCGGCATGGTTGGAACGATCGCCGCCTGGGAGCACGGCGATGACTGGTTTGCCAAGACCCTGGCCCAGCTCGACCAAAACCGGCACGCCATCGCTGAGTTCGTCGCCGGCGAAGGAGCGGGCATAGGGTACCGTGCGCCCGAGGGGACCTACCTGGCCTGGCTCGACTTCTCCGCTTTCACCGAGGAGGCGGATCCTTCGGCGGCGCTGCTCGAGCATGCCCGCGTCGGTCTCTCCGACGGCCCGGCCTTCGGGCCGGGCGGTGAGCGCCATGCGCGCCTCAACTTCGCCACCAGCTCCGCCAACCTCTCCCAAGCCTTGGGTCGAATCGCCGGGGCCCTGCCGCATTTATGAGGCGCCTGGAATAACCGCAACCGGCCCGTGTCGCCAAATTGCGCTGCCACGGCCTGCTTCCAATCATGCAAATGCCCTGCTAGCTACTATGACGCCCATTCGTGCGCGCCCGTACGATTGGCGGTTCATTCCCCTGCTTGTGTGGATACGAATGGTTATAATCGTTCCAACCTCGTCCGAGGTGTGCAGGTCCTATCGGAAACATTGTGGGGGGAAAAGCAGTGATCTACTCCGGGCATGGCGCCCATGGTTGAGCGCGCCATGGTTCTTGGCGGCCACAAGAAGCTGCGACTTCCCGATGCCGTGGCGCAATCGGTGGGCTTCATGGGGCCGGTCTTCTCGTCCGCCTTCCTGATTCCGCTCCTGGTGGGAGTCAACGCCTCCGGCAACGGTGCCGGCGCGGCCGCGCCCCTCTCGGTGGTTATCTCCACCGTCGGGGTCCTCGGCCTGGGCTGGATCATCTCCGAGTACGCCAGACGCATCCATGCTGCCGGATCCCTCTACGACTACGTGACCGACGGCCTGGGGACCCGTATAGGCGCCGGCGCGGGCTTCGCCTACTACGGCGGCATCCTTGCCTTGGGGGCGGCCATACTGGTGCTGATCGGGGGGACGATCCACGACACCTTGAAAGCGGAGTTCAATATCGCCCCCATCCCCACCTTCGGATGGGATCTGATACTCCTAGTGGGGATCGGTGCCCTGCTCTATGCGGGCGTCTCGCTCTCCACGCGCACCCAGCTGGTCCTGGCACTGGTGTCTCTGGTGGTGGTGACGATCTTTTTCGTCTCGGTCATCGTCAAAGTCGGTTCGCACAACAGTCTCTCGGCGTTTTCGCCTTCGGCCTCGCCCACCGGGATGAAGGGAATCCTCTTCGGGGTGCTTTATGGCGTGCTGCTTTTCACCGGCTTCGAGACCGCGGCCAACCTGGGTGAGGAGACCGAACACCCCAAGCGCGACATCCCCAGAGCCGTGCTCTTCGCGCTCCTTCTGGCCGCGGGGTTCTACATACTGGCCTCCTATGCACAGGTCGCGGGATTCCACTTCTCACTGAAGCAGATCTCCAAGGCCGCGGCGGGCCCGCTGTTCGTGCTGGGGAGCCCGGCCGCCCAGGGCGGCTACGGCTCCGACTGGATCCGCCGCCTGCTCGAGCTGGTGGTGGTCCTGGACATGCTGGCCGTCTACATCGGGGTCTCGGTCTCGGCCTCCCGCGGCATCTTCGCCATGGCCCGCGACTCGCGCCTTCCCGCCCGGCTCACCACAATCTCGGCCGGACGCAGGACGCCAGTGGGCGCCTCCACCCTGGTGGTGGCGGTCTACGCGGTCGTAATTGCCATCACCGAGTGGTGGACCGGGCTCTTCGCTCTACCACAGACACCGCATTACGCCGCAATGTTCAGCTGGCTGGCCACCTTCGGCCCCTTTGCACTGGCCCTGGTCTATCTGCTGATGACCATTGGCGCCGTCAAGGGCCTGGTCGACCACCCGCGCCGCTGGGCGGTTTGGCTCGCCGCAACAGTGGGTGCGGTGACGGTGATCTCCGCGCTCTTCGGCTCCATCTACAAGGTCCCCATGCCTACGGTCTCGGCTTCCTGGGCCGCCCTCGGCTGGTTCGCGGCAGGCATGGTCATCATGTCGCTCATTCCCGGAAAGCGCCGAACCGACTCCCCCGCCACCGACGCCGCGGGAGAAGTTGCGGTCAGCTCCTAGTGCCGCCGTCCCGTGCGGGCGAACTGCCCCCGCCAAGCCGTTCGCCCGTCACTCCTGGGTGCCCTCAGGACGCTCCGCCGAGCTCAGCTGGTAGCCGACTCCGGGGTTGGTGCGAAGCCTCCACTCCTCCGCCCCCAGCTTGCGCCGTAGGCGGTTGATGTAGACGCGCAGGTAGTTGGTCTCGCTGCCGTAACCAAGACCCCACACCTCGCGCAGGATGACCTGATGAGTACAGATCTTGTCCGCGTTGCGGGCCAGGAAAACCAGCAGCTCGAACTCGCGCGCGGTCAGCTGCACCACCTCGCCGTCCACGCTCACCTGCCGGGCGGCCACATCCGCCAGTATGCCTCCGACCTCGATCACCGGCTCCTGGTTGCCCTGCTCGGCCGATGCCCGATGGCGCAGCGCCACCCTAAGCCGCGCCTCGAGCTCGGCCATGGAGAAGGGCTTGGTCACGTAGTCGTCGGCCCCCTGGTCGAGCGCCATCACCTTGCGGCGTTCGTCACCGGCCGCGGAAAGCACAATGATCGGCACCGTCGACCACTCGCGGATCCGGCGGCAGACCTCGATGCCGTCCATGTCCGGAAGGCCAAGGTCCAGCACCACAAGGTCAGGCGCCTCCGTGGCCGCCGATTGCAGGCCGGTGGCGCCGTTGGGTGCGGTGTGCAGCAGGTATCCCCGCGCCTGCAGCCCTATGCGCAGCGCCTTGGTAAGAGATGGATCGTCGTCGATGATGAGTACGCTCGTCATCCGCCCCTCGCCGCCATATGCGCCCCGGGAAGCTCCACCACGAATCTGGCTCCCTCGCCGTAAGCCGGGTCCACACTGATATGGCCATGGTGGGCCTGCACGAAGGCTTTGGCAATCGACAGCCCCAGCCCGGCACGGCCTGCGCCACCCGCCGTGAAATAGGGATCGAAGATCCGCTCCGCCATCTGCGGAGGAATGCCCGGGCCGCGATCAGAGACCGAGATCCTCACCCGGTGCCCCACCGCCGTGGCGGATATCTCCACTTCTGTGCCCGGCGGGGCGTAGCGGGCGGCGTTTTCCAGGAGGTTCGCGAGAACGTGCGCCGTAAGCAGGCGATCCGCCATCACCTGCACGGCCGAGGAAGCGGGGTCGATCACAAAAGCCGCCCGCGGGGATCCCTGCCCCACCAGGGCTTCCGCTTCTTTGATCAGCTCACCCACCCGCACAGGCTCCGATCGCAGTTCGAATGCGCCCGCCTCGATCCGGGAGAGGTCGAGCAGGCTGGATACCAGCCTGGTGAGCGCGTCGGCTTGCGATTCAGCTGTATGAAGCAGCTCATCGCGGTCGGCGGGATCCAGCACCAGATCGGGATCGCCCAGATCGGAGAGCGCCGCCTTGACCGAGGCAAGCGGACTGCGCAGGTCGTGGGAGACCATAGCCAGGAGAGCTCGCCTCCACTCGCCAAGTTCCTCGAGGGCACGAGCTCGGATGGCGTCTTCGCGCAGCTGGCTCTGGCGGATCGCCACCGCCGCGTGGTTGGCAAAAGTGCGCGCCACATCAGTGGAGGATCTGGGGTCGCCCTCCCCTCTCACCACCAGCACCCCCAGCATCCCGTCGGTGGTGGCCAAGGGAATGGTGCGAACGTGATCTCCGCGCCGCGCGCCCAGCCGGGCGGAAAGCGCCTCGGCCGTCACGGCCGGCAGGACCTCGGCGAGTTCGGCGTCGCTCATGGGAACTCCAGCACCCGCCACCGCCTCCAGCCGCCCTTCGCGAGGAAGGAGCACCACAACGGTGGAATAGCCCATGCCCGTCACAAGGCTCGCAGCGACCTCCTCCAGCACCTCGTTGAGCTGCTTACCTTCGATGAGCAGCTCCGAGAGGCGAAGCAGCCCCCGGGCCTCCTCGGTTCGGTGCTCGGCAGCCGCCCGCGCGTCGTCGAGGCCTGAGACAACCCTGGCCACCAGCAGCAACACCAGGACATAGACTCCCAGCGCAACCCAGTTCTGAGCGACACCCACCGACAGCGTATAGTACGGAGGGATGAACACCAGGTCGTAGACGAGAAAGCCCATCACGACGCCGGCCACCCCAACCCCAAGGCCCCCGACGCTCACCCCCACCACCACCGGCACCACCAGCACCAGGGCGGTGGTCGCCTCGCTTAGCGAGGATCGCAGTAGGAACATCGGCACGCCGAGCACCAGCATCGAGGCCGTCATGGCCAGGTAGGCCGCGGCCAGGCGCTTGGGAGGGCGGCGCCTGAGCGACCCCAGCCTCGGCCTGCCGCTTCCGCCGGAAAGAATTAACTCGGCAAGAGAACTCATTTCGCTCCCTCTGCGCACCGGGCGCCAGAACGCCCACCTGATGCGCCTAGAGCCTATTATGGCGCGCCCTTGACACCTGGGAGGTCCCCTCTCCACTCCCGGGAGGCCGCCAACCGCGCTTGGGCCACGCAAGGCGCTATCATCCATCCCATGAAGCCCTCCACTCCCACCACCAGCGACACCGCCTCCCTGGTGGAACGCGCCGGGCGCTTTCGCATCTACCTCGGCCCCGCCGCCGGCGTGGGTAAGACCGTCGCGATGCTCGACGAGGGTCTGCGGCGCAAGGAGCGGGGTGCTGACGTGGTGGTCGGCCTGGTGGAAACACACGAGCGCCCCTACACCGCCTCCAAGCTCGATGGCTTGGAGGTCGTCCCCAGGCGCAAGGTCGAGTACCGGGGAACGGTCTTCGAGGAGATGGATACCGAGGCGATTCTCGCCCGCAAGCCCGAGGTTGTCCTGGTCGACGAGCTGGCCCACACCAACATCCCCGCCCCCGGCCATCACGAAAAGCGCTGGCAGGACGTTCTGCAGATCCTCGACGCGGGTATCAGCGTCATCACCACGGTCAACATCCAGCACATCGAGTCCTTGGCCGATGCGGTCGAGGAGATGACCACCGCCAGGGTCGCCGAGCGGGTGCCCGACTGGGTGGTGCGCCGGGCGGACCAGGTGGAGCTGGTGGACTCCTCTCCGGAACAGCTACGCAGGCGCCTGCTCCATGGCAACGTCTACCCGGCCAACCGAGTGGCCGAGGCCTTGACCAACTTCTTCCGCACGGAAAATCTCACCGCGCTTCGCGAACTGACGCTGCGTTTCGTGGCCGACGAGACCGAGGAGGAGATGATCTCCTACCTGGAACGGCTGGGAGCCGTGGGGAGGTGGGAGACCACCGAGCGCATCATGGTTGCGGTGACGCCCGCCCCGGGCTGGCGGCAGGTCATGCACCGTGCCGCCCGGATGGCGCGCCGCGCCAAAGCGGAGCTTTGGGCGGTGCACGCACTCACCGACGAAGCGGGCTTTCGCGCATCGGACGAGGAGATGGCCGAGATCAGGGAGCTTGCCAACGCCCTGGGCGCCCGGTGGGAGGAGCTCGTAGGCCCGGACGTGGCCGCCACCATTGTCGCCTTCGCCAAGCAGGCGCGC
>JAJZLQ010000141.1 GCA_021850605.1 Actinomycetes bacterium | reverse complement strand
GGATAGATGGTGGAGAGCGCTATGGCCTGGACCCAGTCGTAGGAGTTGCCCAAGTACATGGTGCCGCCAACGATTACCGGGTTGACAATGCCGAACCTGCCCCCGGGCGTGTAGGACGAGAGCTCCTTGCCCGTCTGGGGATCGATGGCGTAAATGGTGGGACCGGATGCCACCCAGAGGACTCCCCCGTAGACGACCGGATTACCGCGGCCCGCCCCAGCCGGTCCGGCGTTCTGGAAGGCGAAGCTCCAGCGCATCGCGCCGGTGGTCTCGTCCAAGGCGAACAGGGTCGAGGTCACCGGATCGCCAACGTAGACGAGGCCGCCGTGTACGGTGATCACCCCGGCTTTGTAAGCGGGAGGAACCGGCCCGGTTCCGAGGTCCGCACTCCAAACCACCTTGCCGGTGGCGGCATCCATGGCATAAACCGACAGATCGACAGTGCCCGCTTTGGCGTTGAAGTTTGTCACCGAATCCTGGAAGACCAGGCCTTTGGACTGGTCCACCGCCGGCGAGTTGTCGCCCATGCCGGTATTGAAGATCGACAGCGCCGTGGGCTGCTTCCACAACACGTTGCCGGTGGCGGCATCCACCGCGACCACGTTGTTCTGGTCGGAGGTGCCCGCCAGGATTTCCGTTTGCCCGGAGGTGGCGGTCCAGGTGTTGGCAGAAGACATCGAGTCGAAGCCGCCCAGCTGGCTCTTGAATACAACGGCACCGGTGGCTCCGTTGAAGGCCCACAGGTTCCCACCTCCGGTCGGCTCGTAGACGTTTGCGCCCACGACGACCGGGGAGGCCATCGCCTCGCCCGCGAAATCCTGGCGCCACACCATGCGCCCGGTCGACTGGTTGAAGGCGTAAATGGCCGAGTACATAAGGCCACGGCGGAGGGCGAAATTGCCGCCGTGCATGTAATACTTGAGCAGCTCTGAGAATGGGAACCCGGTATCCCCCACCGTCACGTAGATCATTCCATTCGCCACGACCGGGTTGCCCATGGCCGCGTTGACCAGCGTGGGTGACTCCCAGAGGAGAGCTCCGGTGTGGGCGGATAGCGCGTAAAGGTGAAAGTCGTCGGATTCGGCATAAATCACTCCGCCGACCGCGGACACCCCAACGGCATTGCCAAGGTTCTGGGTCATTTTTACCGGTGCGCTCCGCGCCCCGAGTTGCTGGACGTCGGCGTATCCCTGTGAGAAGGGAACCGCGGCCATCTCCGGGAAGTTCCACGACACCCCCCTGGTCACCCAACTAGGCGATCCGGCAGGGGCGGAGAAGGCGGAGTTGTGATCCTGGCCTCCGGCGTAGGCGGTCCAGGTGGATGGGAAGGCCGCGCGGGTTGCCGCACTGGGCATGGCTGGTGCCACCATGGCCTGAACTTTGGCAAGGAGCGCGCTCTGGGTGGGGGCTGTGATCACGTGCACCTGGTAGCCCTGCCCCATCAGCCCGTTCACCAAGGCCGAGGAGAACGAGCCGATTCCCCCCACCAGGTAGACGGCGGCCTTTCCCGCTTGTGGTTGGTACGGCTGCGGCTCGTAGCTGGAGTTGGGATTCACCTGCGGGACGGTCATCTGCTCCAGGGCCGTCGCGGTTGCCGGGCCCAGCTCCGCCGGGTTCTTGCTTACAAGTAAGGCGCCGCCTAGGCGGCTGGCCAGTGCCTGGCCGGCGATATAGTCGGCGCCGCCCGCCTGCGAGGCGCCCGGCACGATCACCACGGCCGGCGTCCCGCTGGGAAAGAGGCGTTCGGCCGCGGTGGCGGCAAAAGCAGGAGTTGGGCCGGAGGCGTCACTGACGCTCGCTCCCAACTGGCCAAGGCTGCCTAGAGACCCCGCCACGGCAAAGGCGCCCACAATCGTGGCGCCGACTTTATAACTCTTGTGCATGTTCCCCCCCGTTTCCTTGCCCACATCGGGCATTACGAAGCTACGGGATGGCGTTTCTGAGATTCAATGGGCCGAGGCTCTGATTTTTCCTAAGAAGGGAGTTGCAGCCCGAAAGGGCCGGCCTTCGAAGTCGCGGCGAGGGAGCACCAGACACCTCGCCACCTGCCCCAGGTCCAACCGGTCAGGCGATCAGCCGGTTGGCCCGGGCCCAGGACACCGCCTCGAGACGCGTGTGGACATCGGCCTTGCGCATTATCGATGCAGCATGCGCGCGTACCGTCCCCTCACTTACGCACAGCAGCGAGGCGATCTTGCGGTAAGAGATTCCGGTGGCCATGTGAGTGAGGGTTTCGACCTCGCGAGCCGTGAGTAGGGAGGCAGCGGATTGGCGCATGGCAAGGGCGGAGCACAGGGTGCGCCCCGCGCGGCGCGCCACCTCCGGATCCCCGCTTCGGCAGATCTCCTCGATCATCTCGCGCACGTGGTCGGTGGTCAGCTCTTCTCGCATACCGTCACCGGCGAGAGCCTCCTCGAGCAGTTGGAACAGCGATTCTCGTACCCGCGCCCGGTGCGCTTCGGTCTCGCTGCGCAAGTTGCGCAGATGGGCCAGCGCGATCCCGAAGATGACACTTGCCACCGCCGCGACTACGAGATCAATGGTCCAGTAAGGATGCATGAATCGGTGTGCGCTATGGTGCACGTCGATCATTCGCAGTGCCGAAAGCGCCGCCTCGGCACCAACTGCGCCGAAGAAGAGCCTCCAGCCGGAGGCAACGAGGATTTCCACGGCGGGAACCGGCGCGAGAGCCAGCGCCGGTACTGCGCTTGAGTGGAAGTTGGCCACGAGGAAGACCACCGCGTACGCGACGTCCCGTGAGATTGCCAAGCGGGCGTCGACCGCCCGGGGTGAACGCCGCGCCAGACGCACAAGGGTGAAGGCGCTGTCCAGGGCCGACACGACCAGAATGGCCCTGACCGCGGAATTGCCGGGCACCGCGACGACAATCGATGCACAGGTCAGCGGCGCGAGAACGCGTATCCAAAGCAGGAGATAGGCAGAGTCTTCCATTGTCCCCCCTAGAAGTCCCGACGCCGTCTTGCGTTAAGTCGCAAAGCGTAGTAGCGGGCCGAAGGCGAGACGGACGCCCACGGCCCCAAATCCACAGGGTTGAACGCGCTTCGAAAAAGGGTGGAGTCAACGCACCTGGGGATCGATTTCTCGATGACGTGAAAATTGCGGGCCGCGGCGCGCGGCCCCACCAGTGGCCGGATCGGCGCGATGTTTTCGGCCCCGGGTCCGGGTGAAAAGGCCATCGCGGGCTTCGCGGGCTAGTCGGCCCTCGTCGGTCGCGGAGATCCTTTGCGAGCACAAACCCGGATAGCCGTGCGGTCAAGAGCCGGGAAGGGTAATTGCCGGTGCCCGGGCGGAGCGATTGGGCCGGTGGGTGGGCCCTCATGGCGAGCTCAAACACCGGGAAGCACTCGGGGGAGGCTCCAGGCCCGCGACTGTTGGATTGCGGCTGCCGGCCGCCACGGCGGGAAGCTCACCGAAAAAGGGCGAACCCACCGGTGCTATTAGGCTCCCCTAGGCGCAGCCGAGGAGCAGGAAGTGGCGAAAATGACAGAGACCCTGGTGGTCACCGGAGCGAGCGGTTTCATCGGATCCAAGATCGCGGCCCGGGCGGTGAGCACTGGTTACCGTGTGGTTAACCTCGACAAGCGCCCTTCCTCCAACCCGGACCTTGACACGCGCGCCTGCGATATCTCCGACGCCGACAAGCTCGCCGAGGTGTTTCCCGCCGAGGCTGTGGCGGTAGTGCACATGGCGGCCCGCACGTCCGTGCTTGAGTCCAAGACGGACCCCCAAGGGGTGTTCGACACCAACATGGTCGGCACGCAGAATCTTCTCGAGCTTTCGCGCCGGTACGGGGTGAGATCCTTCGTTCTTGCCTCCACGAACGCCGTTGTCGGGGAGACCAAGGACCCCTACATCACCGAGGCGAGTGCACTTGCTCCGCTCACGCCTTACGGGGCGACCAAGGCTGCCGGAGAGATGTTATTGAGTGCCTACGCAGGTAGCTACGGCATTGCCTGTGCCTCCATCAGGCTTACCAATGTTTACGGGACCGGCATGCAGCAAAAGGACTCGATCGTCCCGAGAATGATGCGTGCACTCCTGGGTGGCAAGCCTCTTGAGATCTACGGAGACGGTTTGCAATGGCGCGATTTCGTGTACGCCGCCGACGTGGTTGACGCCTTCTTTATCGCTCTCGACCAGGGCCTGGTCGGACCGCTGGTGGTCGGTGCCGGCCAGAGTTTCTCGGTGCGCGATGTGGTATCCGCCGCCGAGCGGGCCATCGGGCGGGAAGTTCCCGTCGTCTGGGGGCCCGCGCGAAGCGGTGAGATGCGCGGCGTGAGGGTGGACATCACCAGGGCGCGGGCAATGGGCTTTGAGCCTCGCGTGGGCCTTGTCGAGGGTTTGGGCCGGGTTTGGGACGACTTCAGCCGCGCCTGAGATCGAGGTGCAGCAGGCGACTTTGCCGATCGGTGCGTTAGTTTCGTGACATGGAGCTTCTTGTAGCCTTGGACGCCGGCACTTCGTCAGTGCGCGCGATCGCTTTCGATTCAACCGGCGCGGTGGTGGACGCCACCGCCCGGGAAGTACAGGTGAACGCCACCTCCGCCGGATGGGTCGAACAGGATGCCGGGCTGCTCGCGGGCGGATGCATCCAGGTACTCCAAGAGCTTGCCCGGAGACTGGGTGACCGGGCCGCGGACGTGGTGGCAATCGGCATCACCAACCAGCGCGAGACGGTGGTCTCCTGGGACCGTCGCGATGGCTCGCTCCTCTACCCCGCCATCTCCTGGCAGGACGCCCGTGGGGCCGCCCTTTGTGCGCAGCTGACCAAGGCCGGTCATGGCGAGGAGATCCGCGCCCGGACCGGGCTGGTGGTCAACCCGTACTTCTCCGCCACCAAGATGGCCTGGCTACATGCCCAAGGGGTGATAACTTCGCCGGGCCATCATGTTTGCGCAACGCTGGACTCCTACCTGCTCTGGAGGCTCACGGGCGGAACTCCGGGCTCCCCCTTCGCCACCGACCTGTCAAATGCGAGCCGCACCATGCTGCTCGATATCGAGCGCCTCGCCTTCGACGAGGAGCTGGCTGCCATGGTCGGAGTGGATCCGCGTGTCTTGCCCGAGCTGCTCCCCACCGCCGGGTTCTCCTTCCCGGTGGCCAAGGGCCTTCCCTTCGCCGGCGTCCCGGTCACCGCCATGATCGGGGACCAGCAGGCCTCCCTTTTCGGCCAGGGATGCGTAAAGCCGGCATCGGCCAAGAACACTTACGGAACCGGCAACTTCCTGCTGGCGAACTCGGGCTCCCGACGTACCCGTCCCGGCGGCGGCGTGCTCGAGTCAATAGCCTGGCGGCTTGAGGCCGATCCCCCCACATATTGCCTGGAAGGGTCGATCTTCACAACCGGGGCGGTGATGCGCTGGATGAGGGATTCGCTGGGGATACTGCCCGGTTACGAGGAGATCGAGGCGGTGCTGGCGCGCACGCGAACCAGCGACGGCGTAGTCTTCCTTCCGGCCTTCCAGGGGCTCGGCGCTCCGCACTGGATCACCGGCGTCAAGGGTGCCGTGTTCGGCGTCTCCCAGTCGACCACGGCCGACCAGCTGATCCGTGCGGCGGTGGAGGGAATATCCCTCCGGGTGGAGGAGGTGGTCGAGGCGATAGAGACGGCCATCGGCACCAACCTCGATTCCTTGATGGTCGATGGAGGGATGACCCGCTCGGAGGCCCTTTGCCAGCTCCAGGCCGACCAGCTGCAGATGAGGGTGCACCGATCCGGTACACCAGAGGCGACGGCGCTCGGCGCCGCGCTGATGGCCGGGCTCTCAGCCGGGCTCTTCCCCTCCGTGGACCAGGTGCCCTTCCCCTCCCCCTCCGGCGAATTCGTCCCCAAAGGCTCGGCGTCCGCAGCCCGGTCGAGGCGCGAGCTCTATCGCCGCTACCTCGGCCGGCTGGTGCCCGAGACGCTGGCCGAAGGGGCGCGATAAACCTCGAACGCCTCTTGGGCACCAACATGTCCCAGCGTGTGGCAAAATCCGATATACGAAGTCGGAATTCACATGTAGGTTGGAGTGTTGAACCGCCCGAGGAGGAAATATGAAGATCGCGGAAGATGTAACGGAGCTCATCGGCGGCACCCCTCTGGTCAAACTACGCAAGGTGACCGAGGGTGCCGGTGCAACCGTGGCGGCCAAACTCGAGTTTTACAACCCGGCCCACAGCGTCAAGGACCGCATCGGCCTGGCCATGATCGAGGCCGCTGAAGAGGCAGGCCTGATCGGCCCGGATACCATCATCGTCGAGCCGACGAGTGGCAACACGGGGATCGCCCTCGCCATGGTTTGCGCAGCTCGCGGGTACCGCTGCGTACTGACAATGCCTGAGACGATGAGCAACGAGCGCCGTATGCTGCTTCGTGCCTACGGGGCCGAGCTGATTCTCACCCCTGGCGCCCAGGGAATGGGCGGGGCGATCGCCAAGGCTGAGGAGCTGGCCGCTTCCGACAAGCGTTACTACATGCCACAGCAGTTCGACAACCCGGCCAACCCGGCGGTACACCGACGCACGACTGCCGAGGAGATCTGGACGGACACCGATGGCCAAGTGGACATAGTCATAGCGGGCGTGGGCACGGGCGGGACCATCTCCGGCATCGGCTCGGTCATGAAGGAGCGGAAACCCTCGGTACAGATGATCGCCGTGGAGCCGGCCGCATCACCGGTCCTATCCGGCGGAGAGAAGGGGCCGCATCCGATCCAAGGTCTCGGCGCCGGTTTCATTCCCAAGAACTACGACGCGGAGGTGGTGGACGAGGTAATCACCGTCGCGAACGACGACGCCTTCGCTATGGCGCGCCGGTCCGCGCGTGAAGAAGGAATATTGGTCGGGATCTCTTCTGGAGCGGCGATTACCGCTGCGGTAAAAGTCGCCAAGCGACCCGAGAATCAGGGCAAGCTGATCGTGGTGATCATCCCCTCCTTTGGAGAGCGCTACCTCAGCACCGCCCTATTCGCCGATCTGGGGGAATAGCATGCTCGAAAGCCTGCGCCGAGATATCCGGGCCGCCATGGCCCGCGATCCGGCGGCGCGAAACCCGCTGGAGATTCTCCTTTTCTATCCGGGAATGCACGCCATCTGGGGCTACCGGGTGGCGCACTGGCTGTGGGTTCGGGACCAGAAGTTTGCTGCTCGGGCCATCAGTTTTGCGATGCGTTGGTTCACCGGCGTGGATCTCCACCCCGGTGCCACCATCGGCGCCGGTCTCTTCATCGATCACGCCTTGGGCGTTGTGATCGGTGAGACGGCGACGATTGGTGACGATGTGACCATCTACCATGGCGTGACCCTGGGGGGCCGCGGAATCAATCCCGGCAAGCGTCACCCCGACATCGGTGACCGGGTGATCATCGGGGCCGGAGCCAAGATCCTCGGACCGATCATGGTTGGGAACGACTCCCGGGTCGGCGCGAATGCCGTGGTGGTGAAAGACGTACCCCCCAATTCCGTTGTGGTGGGAATTCCCGGGCAGGTGGTGAGCCGTTCTCAGGCTCCCGCTCATCGCAATGGCAAGAGGTCCGACGACGACACCGATCCAATTCTGCCGGACCTGCTGGGACGCAGCCTTGCCTCCCTGGTTAACCGGGTCGACGATCTGGAGGCGACCCTGGTGGGGCATACCTCCGCATCCCAGATACGGCCGGATCGCAACGGAGTGTGGTCGGGCGAGGACTTCTCGATCTAGCGCCGGGCGGAGCTAGGACTCTGGCCGGCAAGGACGTTGCAGTACCTGCCGGCAATGGAGCAGAGCATGAAGGCTTGCGAGCGCTCCAGAGCCCGATATGAGAGTTCGTGCCGGGCCGCCACAAAGCTCCAATTCCGGTAGCCGAGGCCGAAGACGACCATTTCCTCGTCCGATCCCGCCGAGGCCGTGTTCCCGTTGAGAAGCGCTCCCCCTCGTGCGAACGCAGCCAGCCAGGCGGGTTCGGGGGAATCCCCGGCAGCGGCAACAATTGCCTCGCCGTCGGCATCGACCACGGCCGCGAAGGTGAACTCGAACATCTCGCGCATCTGTTCTGAAAGCACCTCTGCGACCGACTCGGGGCTCTCACGGTCAAGCATCCTCAGGCTGATCTCCAAGGGATCCAGGCGCACGTCGCGCGGCGTGTCCAATTCTCTGACGCTTTCCACCTCGACGCCATCGACCTCGTGGACCTCCCGTACCAGCAACTGCAGCAGCTCGGGGTCAGGCATTTCCACCACGATCTCGTCGACCGCCCGGCCGCCGCCCCTCTCCAGGATCTCGATGCCAACCAGGTCGCCACGAACCGAGCCGATCCTGGACGCGACGGCGCCAAGGGCTCCGGGTCGGTCCTCCAGCCAGATTCTCATCAGGAAGCGGGTCACGGAATCAGGTTATCCGCTCAAGGTTACGGGCAGATTTCCGCTTCTTCCCCGACCCCTTCGATCCCTCAGGCGCCCTGATATGCCGGCCACTGGCTGACCGTCTCGCAGCCGATCTCCTCGGGGGCAACGTCCGCCACCGCCTCTGCGAGATTCCATATATGCCCGCCCGGGTCCTCGAGCGTGCATTCCCGTTCGCCGTACTCCCTGTTGACGGGGCCCTCGAGGACGATGGCACCGTGTTCGCAGGCGCGAGTGAACGCCGCCTCGACGTCGCCCACGCGCACCCTAACCAGATGGGCGAACCCGCCGGCCTGCGGCGGACGGCGGCCGGCTCCCACGTCCGCCACGATGACCGCCCCATCGTCACCCACGGCCAGTTGGGCCCGGTGGTTCTCACCGATCCGAGTCCGCTCCACGAAGCCGAAGGCTGCGCTCAGGAAAGCCACTGCGGCTCGAACATCCGGATACACGAGTACCGGCACCACGGTCGGGGGTGGCACCGAGCGGTTGATCCTCATGGTCTCTCCCTCCGAGCGAGGCCCGGCCGTTTAGCCCAACGAACAGCCGGCCATCGGCACCGGACACAGACGGCATTCCTTACTGCTATCCCTACTGCTCCCCTGCGCTCGCCATGCGCCGCTCGAATCAGGCGTCCGCCGTAGCCGGGGCCCAGGCATGCGAGCGCCGCGAAGCACCGAGACCCGGCGCCGTTTCACCGCCGGTGCAAGGGCGCCGCGGTCAGAGTTTGGTTAGGGCGCGACGCAGATTGCGCACACCTTGGGCGATGCGCTGCTCGTTTTCGATCAGGGCGAAGCGAACGTATCCTTCGCCGCCGGGACCGAAACCGACACCAGGGCTGGTCGCGACAAGCGCCTCGGTCGCCAGCATCTTGGAGAATTCGAGAGATCCCATCTCGCTGTAGGGCTCAGGAATCGGGGCCCAGACGAACATGGTCCCCTTCGGCTTCTCAATCTCCCAACCGATTCGCGCCAGGCCGTCGCACAGGGCGTCACGCCTGTGCAAGTACTGCTGGTTCACGAAACGCGGGTATTCCTCGGCCTCGTTCAGTGTGACGGTCGCGGCGATCTGGATGGGCTGGAAGGTTCCGTAGTCTAGATAGCTCTTCAACTTGGTCAGGGCCGCCACCACGTCCGAATTGCCGACCATGAAGGCCACGCGCCAGCCGGCCATCGAGTAGGACTTGGTCAAGGTGTAGAACTCCACGGCCACTTCCTTGGCCCCGGGGACCTCGAGGATGCTTGGAGGCCTAAAACCGTCGAAGGCGGTATCGGAGTAGGCGAAGTCGTGCACCAGGACGATGCCGTGCTCGCGTGCAAAGCTGACCAGCCTCGCCATCCACGGAAGGTCGACGCACATGGTGGTGGGGTTGTGAGGGAAGGAGAGCACGATCACCCGCGGCTTGGGCCAGGTTGACTCGTAGGCCTCGGTTAGGTTGGCAAAGAATGTCTCGGGTGACGAGCCGATGCCACCAAGGGCCACCTGACGCACGTCGGCACCGGCGAAAAGTGGCGCCCAGATATGGATGGGATAGGAGGGCGATGGAACCAGCGCCGAATCACCGGGGCCGAGCAGCACCCACATGAGGTGACTCAGGCCCTCCTTGGCCCCTATGGTCGTGACCACCTCGGTATCGGGATCGAGCTCGACCCCGTAGCGCCGCATATAGAGCGCGGCCACCGCCTTACGCAGGTTGGGAATCCCCTTGGAGGAGGAGTAGCGGTGATTTCGGCCGTTATGTGCCGCCTCGGTGAGTTTTGTCACCGCAAGCTCAGGTGAGGGAATGTCCGGGTTGCCGAATCCCAGGTCGATGACGTCAGCTCCCTGTCTGCGCAGGTCCAGCTTGATCGAGTCGATGATCCCGAAGACGTACGGGGGAAGCCCGGTTATGCGTCGAAACTCCATCTCGCCAGTCTAAAGAGGGTCCCCGCCTCAACCCTTACGGTGCGAATCGAGAAATGCCGCTCCGATCGCTCCCGCCAACGGCCCGTAGGGGACCGGTTCGATTGGCAGGTCATGGCGAAGGCGGGAGGGAGGCATCACCGCCCGGTACTGCTCACGCAGAGTGTCGTAGAAGTGCTCCAGGGAGGCTGAAACCCCTCCACCTATCAACACCTTGGCATGATCGCCGATCTCCACCAGGTTGGAGATCCCCAAAGCCAAGTAGAAGCAAAAATCAGTGATGATCGCCTCCGCCACCTCCAATTCCCGCAACGCCTCCACCACCGCCTTGGCGGTGGGTGGCTCTGCGGGCCTAGCGGCGTCGGCAAGCTCGGGAAGCCTACCCATGGCGAATTCCCGCTCGACACGGCGCGTAAGGGCACGTCCCGATGCGTATGCCTCCAGACAGCCTCGCTTTCCGCAGCCACACTCCTCCCCACCGGCGACAACGACCATGTGGCCGATCTCCCCGGCGAAGCCGTGTGCCCCGCGCTCGAGCCTCCCGTCCCGTACGATGGCTCCCCCGATGCCGGTCCCCAGCGACACCAGTAGGAACGAGCTCTCGCCCGCATGAATCGCGGCCACGGCCGAGCAGTTGACATCGTTATCGATGTGCGCTCCCCATGACCCGGCGGCCCGCAGCTCGTCCAGAATTGCGGATCCACTCATCCCGGCGACGTGCGTGGCCCCGTGCAGGCGTTCCTCGAGGTCCACCAGCGCCGGCACGCCCATGCCCAGAAAGTCCACGTCGCCGGTCTCTGCTCCTACGTCTTCGAGCAGCCGATCCAGCAGATCAAGGACGGCAGAGGCCACCCAGGTGCCGTGCGAGGGGCTTGGTACTGTGCGGCAGGCGGCGACCTCCCCGTCGGAACCCGCCAGCACTCCTGTTAGCTTGGTCCCGCCCAGGTCGAAGCCGGCCCGGAGACCTTCCACTAACGCTGACCGATGCCATTCGCGCTATGCGATTCCACCCGGTCCTTCAGGTCCTTGAGGGCACTGTGGACAATTTTGGACTCGGCGCGACGCTTTACAAAGCCGGGAATCGGAACGAGCAATTCAACTTCCAGGGTGTAGACCACCTCGGTACGGCCATCGTCGAGAGGCCGGAACTCGTAGGAACCGTCCAGCTTGGAAGTCAGATCCGCTGACTCCTGCACCCACGACAACGAGAGGCCCTCGCTCTGGGGGTAGCTGTAAACCAGTGTGTAGGAGGCGCTCCGTCCAAATGCGGCCGCGCGAAACGCCACGCGGGTGGCGCGGCCGTTGGCGTCGCTCTCCAGGATTTCAACGCTCTTCACGTCACCGGCCCACTCCGGATATCGGCCGAAGTCGGTGACCGCCGCAAAGCACTCGGCCGGACTCGCCGCTACCATGGCGGATTCAACGGTCTTTTCCATCACCAACACCTCGAACTCCGACCCGACCCGCGGGCACACCTTGCCGGGCATGCGGGCGCCATGCCCGCGGCGCGGCTTCAACCACTAGCAATTTAACCGAAACGGATCGGAAAGCGCCCGCACCCGCGCGAGTTCGCCCCGAAACGGCGAACTGGACGGTCGCCGGGGGCCTAGATCAGGCCGAAATGGCGCCCGTAACGCATAGCGAGGGTCTGGTAGTCGAATTCCCGAGCAGCCCGAACCCGGGCTGCCGCGCCCATCCGTGCCAGACGACTCCGATCATGCGCTAGTTCCACGATTCGTCTCGCAACTGCATAGGGATCGCGCGGGTCCGCCACCACGTAGCCGGTGACGCCGTCTTCGACCGCCTCGGCCGAACCGCCCGACTTGCCCGCGAGCTGGGCCACTCCACAGGAGGCGGCTTCCAGGAAGACGATCCCGAAACCTTCCTGCTCGAGCCCCATCCACCGGTTCCGGCACATCATGGCGAACAAGTCCGCAGCCTGGTACAAGGCAAGCATGGTCTCGATCGGCACCTGCCCCAGGAACTCCGCGTTAGAACCGGCCCGGGCGGCCACCCGCTCGAGGCGGGCCCGGTCCCGGCCTGCACCGGCGATCAGCAGCCTGAGGCCGGGAACTTCCCTGCGTGCGAGTGCCTGCGCCCGGATCAACACGTCCATCCCCTTGCGTGGAACGAGGCGCGATAGCGAGGCGAGCAGGAATTCCTCTTCGCCCACGCCCATGGCCCGGCGAGCCGCAACCCTTTGAAGCGGGTCAGGCGGCACAAAGAAGGAGGAATCCACGCCCGGCGGCACCACCGAAGTCGCCCCTAGCGGAACCGAGGTACGCTGTGCCAGCGCCTCCATGGAGTTCAAGGTGTACAAACCTCCCGCTACCAATCCAGCTGATGCCCGGAGCACGCCCGTCATGAGCGTGCGCAGAATCGGAAGGGATGCCGGGATCACCGCCTCCGCCCCGTGGACGAGCAAGGTCGGCCGCACCGGCAACCGCCGAGCTATTAGTCCGAGTGGCAGCGCGGGGTCGAGGGCAACGCTCTCAGGCTTCATGGCCGAAAGGGCCGCACGGAGCTGCTTTGCGAGACGCGGCGTGGGCGCCATGAAAGAGGTCCCCGTTCTGAGCACCTGGAAACCTTGAGCGGCGTCAAACTCGAGATCCCCCGGATAGCTGGTGGTTATAACAGCCACGTCATCGGCAGGCAGGCGCCTGTAAAGCTCGTACAGGTAACTTTGGATCCCACCGATTTTGGGGGGAAAGTCGTTTGTGACCAGGACGTGGCGCCGCGGCGTCCACAGGTCCGGCCTTAGCAGTGTGGGCAGGTTGGATCTCATCGGCTCATACATCGTATCCAGGGGCGGGAAAGCTCAACCGATCACCGCTCGACCCAGGCGGCCGAGGGAATCCAATGCGGTGGCGGCCAGAACCGGATCCGCGTTGCCCACCCAAGCCCGAAGCAGTGGGCGCGCCGCCTCCAGCGCCGGCCCAGCCCTAACGTTGCCCAGCGCGGCCAAGGCGTTACGCCGCAGCACCGCGGGGTCTCGCTGGGGCAGGTATAGGTGAGCGAACCGTCCCAGCAACCCGGCGTCGTCCATTGCGAGGATGGCGGAAAGCTCTTCAACCTGCTGAACGGGGTCCACAAGGCCTTCCGACATCTTCCGGTTGTAAGGGCAGACCTCCTGGCAAACGTCGCAACCGTAGACCCGCACTCCCATCCGCGAGGCGATATCGGGCTCCAGCGTTCCCGGCTTCTGAAGCTGCCAGGATATGCAGCGTCCCGCATCGATGGCTCCGCCCGGCAGGATCGCCCCGGTCGGGCAGGCGGTCATGCACGACGTGCACTGCCCACAGCCCGTTAGGCGCAGTCGCGGGCGGGTTGGAGCCAGCGTGGCGTCGGTGATCACACTGCCCAGGACCACCATCGAGCCATGCGACACCGCGGCAAAAAGCGAGTTCTTCAGATACCAACCCCCGCCTCCACGGACGGCGGGTTCTTTGTCGACCAGCGCGTTGGAGTCGGCAACCACTCGGGCCTGGTATCCGGAGGCTTCCAAGACCTCAGCAAGGCCACCTAGGCGCTTCCTCAGCTCGGCGTAGCTGTCGCGCCGCGCATAGCGCGCCACCACCGAAGGCCCCTGGCCGCGTGAAGCAGGGCCATACGGCCAAGCGGCGGATATTACCGACCTCGCCCCGGGAAGTGTGGAGGCCGGATCGGTGGAGCGTGCCGGGTTGCGGTAGGTGAACTGCATCGTGTCGCGCAGACCAGCGATCTCCCGCTCCGCCAGTGCGACAGCCACATTGCGGTACGACCTGGCCCTCGAGATCGAGAGCGCCACCAGACCCTCGGCTCGGGCACGCTCGGCGATTTCGCCCGCGAGGCGGCTCTGCCGGTTCACGGCTCCCTGGC
>JAJZLQ010000112.1 GCA_021850605.1 Actinomycetes bacterium | reverse complement strand
CCGCGTCACCGAGCAGGGGCAGGATCGCCTCGGCCAAGGCCACCGGATCGCGAGGTCGTACCAGAACCGCGGCGTCTCCAACCACTTCCGGAATGGACCCCACGCTGGTGGCGACGACAGGCACGCCCTCAGACATGGCCTCGAGGGGAGGAAGGCCGAAGCCCTCGTATACGGAGGGGTAGGCAAGGACGGTGGCGTTTCTCAGCAGACTTAGCCTGCGCTGATCGCTCACGTAACCCAAGTAGGTCACGCGCTCCTGGTGCTTGAGTGTCACAAGGGTTCTCTCGAACTCCTCGTAGCCCCACCCTTTCGACCCGGCAATCACCAGCCTGACATGGCTGTCAGACGCGGCAATCACGTCAAACGCCTTGAGCAGATTCACATAGTCCTTGCGGGGTTGGATGGTTCCCAGGGCGAGCACGTAGCTGCCCAGGCGTACGTCTTCCGGATCCACCACCTCGGCTTTGCCCGCGCTTGGGGGCGTACGGGAGGTGGGAATCCCCAGCGGGATGGCGTGGACCTTGGCCGGGTCGATGTCGAAAGTGGAGATCACCTCATTGCGCACAAAGTTGGACGGCGTGTGGACGTAGGCCCCTTGCCTTATCGCCCTTCGGACCAGTTTTTCCCAGGGCATGAAGTTGGGCTGGCACAGCTCGGGGTGGGAAATCGGCGCGACATCGTGCACCGTGAGGATGCCCCGGGACCACCATCGAGGCGGTAACACCGCGTTCATCCCATGGACCACGTCTGGCTTGCCGATGAACAGCTCGAGCGGTGGAAACGCGCTGCGCTCCCAGACGAAGTGGAGCGGTCGAGCGGGCATGGGACGCTGACGGGTCGAAATTGCCGGTGGCAGCTCATGCCGGAAGCGGTCCCGGCCGCGCCACGAGATTACGAAGGCCGACAATTCAATCGCCGGGTCATTGGCGAGCGCTTCGGCCGTGGCGACGACAAACTCGCCTATGCCTGTTCGCTCGCCCACCACGGCAGAGGCTTCAAGGGCTACTTTCAATCTGCGAGCTGGTTTCAAAGATCACTCGGGTCCTGAATAGTCACGGGATGGAAATAATGAGTGCCGACCACAATGGACGGGACCAAAAGGCATCGGCGAAACCACTGTCACTTGCTGCCCATAACGTGTACGCGTCTCCAGAGACAAACTATGGTGGTGGCGCCTCCCCGGCTCCATCCCGCTTCTTCCGTGACGACCGACGGTTGGGAACGGGCACGGATCCCACCGCGGCATTGGCCCGCTTTCGGGAAGGATCGCCACAGGAACAACTCGCCGCTTAAACCTGCTTATCGAGCCTAATGGGAGTAACACCATCCTCAGAGATAGCTGCCGCCGTGCACTGTTGCCCCGCTCGCTGGGCCCCCCATGGCCGTGGCCGGCCCATGAACCCCGGCAGCGGAAACCTGCACAACGTGGCTGGGAGCCATCCCAAACACTCGGCCAACCTTGTGCAGAGAAACTCTCCGATGGCACCCGCCGCCCCGGATCCGCGGTTGGGGCAAGACGCCGTTTCCGGTATCGCGAAACGTCAAGCACGCCGAGTTCGAGCACGAATAACCTGGGAGGTTACCGGGCAGGAAGTTTCGGGCGCCGCACGTGCCTTGCTCACACGTGCACCACGCCCAGTGCCACTCCCATGCGTTCGCGATAAGTTGCCGACGCCATGCCGCCCGGATCCGTCAAGTGGAAAAGGGGAAGCATGCATCGAGTAACCCGCTGGCTGGCCGAGTCGACACGTATACCGGTCGTGGCAGCGCCGCTCTTCATAATCTCGAACCCCACTCTGGTCGCAGCCCAGTGCAAGGCCGGAGTGATCGGCTCGTTCCCGGCACTGAACGCGCGACCGGCGGAGCGCCTCGATGAATGGCTCTTCGAGCTGGAGGAGGACTTGGCAGATGCGCGGCTAAGGAACCGCAAGGCCGTCGTGGCCCCATTCGCCGTCAACCAGATCGTACATCGCTCCAACGACAGGCTCGAGACCGACCTCGAAGTTATCGTCCGGCACCGCGTCCCCATTGTTATAACCTCGCTCGGCGCGCGAGAGGAGGTCAACAATGCGGTGCACTCCTACGGCGGAGTCGTCCTGCACGACGTGATCAACCGCCGCTTCGCGGAAAAGGCGCTGGAGAAGGGAGCCGATGGCCTGATCGCCGTGGCGGCCGGCGCCGGAGGACATGCGGGGTCCACCTCCCCCTTCGCCCTTGTGGCCGAGATTCGGGAGTTCTTCGAAGGGCCACTGCTGCTTTCGGGATCGATCACGACCGGACGCGCCCTCCTTTCAGCGCTGGCATTGGGGGCGGATTTCGGTTATGTGGGCTCCGCCTTTATCGCCACCGTGGAGGCAAACGCCGCTTCAGAATACAAGCAGATGCTGGTCGCTCACTCTGCCGAGGATATCGTTTACACCTCGCACTTCACCGGGGTGAAGGGAAACTATCTCCGGCCGTCCATATTGCGTGCCGGCCTGGATCCGGACCGGCTCGAGGAGCGCGAGCCCGGCGTCATGAGCTTTGCCGATTCCGGCAAAGGGGTAAAGGCGTGGCGAGACGTGTGGGGCTCCGGGCAAGGCATAGGAGCCGTAAAAGAGATCGTTCCTGCCGCCGCGGTCGTCGAGCGCATTGAACGGGAATTGCTGGCTGCTCGGAACCAACTGGAAACCAGGTTGGACAGCCTGGTTGCAACCGATGTGGCGACAACATTTGACAGCCGGCCGGGTGGCCTTAGGATCTGATCCATGATCGCTGTCCTTTGTGGCGGAGTCGGGGCCGCAAAGTTCCTCGACGGTGCGATCCGCGCCTTCGGCGGCGAGGAGATCGTAGGCATTGTCAACGTGGCCGACGACGAGGTCATGCATGGCCTACACATCTCCCCGGACATCGACACGATCCTCTATACGCTCTCCGGCCAGGTGAACAGCGAGACGGGGTGGGGCCTCGCCGGCGAGAGCTGGCGGGTCATGGACCGCCTCGAGGCCCTCGGCGGCCAGACCTGGTTCCGGCTGGGGGATCTGGACTTGGCAACCCATCTCTACCGCAGTGCACGGCTCGGGCAAGGCGCCACCCTAACAGAGGTCACCGCCGAGCTGGCGGCAAAGTACGGCCTGCGGGTCCGCCTGCTTCCCGCGAGCAACGGGGCGCTCCGAACGATCGTCTCGATCCGCGACGATACCGGGGACACGCGAGGCATCAGCTTCCAGGAGTACTTCGTCAAGATGCGCCACCAACCACACGTCGAGGCGGTTTCCTACCACGGTGGGCCGGAGGCGGCTCCAACTCAGGAGGTCTTGGAAGCCCTTGGCTCAGCTCGGGCAATTGTCATCGCACCTTCAAACCCGGTGCTCTCCATCGCTCCGATCCTGGCAATCGGCGAGATCGCCGAGATGGTCTCGAAGCGGCGCAGCGACGTTGTGGCGGTTACGCCAATTGTGCAAGGGCGTGCAATCAAAGGACCGGCAGACAGGGTCCTCGACTCATTGGGCTTCGAGTCGAGCGCCCTCGGCGTGGCTCGCTTCTACGCCGACTACGCTGGCACCTTCGTCCTGGACGAAAGAGATGTCGAGCTGGCCGGTTCGATATCGGCCCTGGGCATGAAGGTCATACACACCGACACCGTAATGCAAGACGTCACCACCAAGACCGCACTGGCGGCTTTCGTGCACGCCGCTATTGAGGAAGCCTGAGTTGTCCCTCTCATTTGAGGCGCCGGCCTTGCGGATAATCGGGATTCGCGGCATTCCAGAAGTGAAGGCGGGAGACAACGTCGCCGACCTGCTCATGGACAACTTCGAGTTGTACAACTACGACGTGGTGGTTGTAACGCAGAAGATCGTATCCAAAGCCGAAGGCCGCATCGTCGTCCTCGACAAGGAGCGGCCGCTTGAGGAGCAGATCGAAGAGTTGATCCGCTCGGAGAGCCGGCGCATACTCCGGCGCCGCGGTGGCCTTTTCATCACCGAAACCAATTCCGGCTACGTTTGCGCAAACGCCGGCATAGACCAATCCAACGTCCCGGAAGGTACCGTCGCCCTGCTTCCCCGCGATCCCGACCGCTCGGCCCGACGCATCAGGGACCGCATCCTTGCCAAGTCCGGCAAGAAGGTCGGGGTCATCGTCTCGGACACGTTCGGAAGAACCTGGCGCCAGGGCTTGACCGACGTCGCGCTGGGCGTGGCGGGTATCGCCGCACTTGTGGACCTTCGCGGCGCCCCCGACGCAAACGGGCGGACGTTGAATGCGACCCAGATTGCCTTGGCGGACGAACTGGCATCCGCCGCGGAATTGGCCAAGCCCAAGGGTGGCATGATCGGCGCCGTGGTGGTACGCGGCATCGACAGAGCGTACTTCCGAGAGTCATCGGTCGCGGATGAACTGGTTCGCCCCTATGCGGAAGACCTCTTCCGTTAGTTGAGCTTCATTCCTCCGGCGAAGCCTCCGCTTGCCTGCCAGGCCTGCGCACGAAGTACTCTTCGGGATTCGCGCGATACCAGTCCACCAGCGAGCTGACTCCCGCCTCGAGGTCAGTGAAGGGCCGCCATCCAAGCTGAGTGGCTGCTCGCGACGCATCCAGCGCCGAGCGCACGATGTCTCCCGGGCGTGCAGCCGCCATCCTCGGCCGCAGCGTACTGCCCGCGGCCCTGGCGATCAGCTCATAAAGGGACGCCACGGTAGTCTCCCTGCCTGTCCCAACGTTGACAACCAGTCCCCCGCCGTTGTCCATCGCCCGAATCAAGGCATCGACCACGTCGGCGACATATACGAAATCTCGAGTCTGCTTACCGTCGCCGAAGATGGTGCTAGGTCTTCCTGTCAGACAGCGCTCCGTGAAAATGGAGATTACGCCGGACTCGGCCGCACCACGCTGGCGTGGTCCATAGACGTTGGCGAAGACGAGGGCGGTGTACTCCAGATCCCGGCTGCGCCGGTAGACGTCGAGGTAATCAATGGCCGCCCTCTTCGAGGCGCCGTAGGGGGAGCTAGGGACAAGCGGAGAGGCCTCCTGGATGGGAATCTCTGCCGCGACATCCCCGTAGATTGCGGCCGACGCGGCGAAAACGATCTTGGCTCCGCCACTCGTAAGCGCCGCCTCCAGCACGCGAAGCGTGCCTCCGAGGTTCACCGTCAGGTCCTCGAACGGATCCTCCATCGAGCGGGCCACGTCCGAGCGGGCCGCCAGGTGGAAGATGACACTGGGTCGTCGACGCTTGGCCAGCTCGGCCAGTGCGGGAGATCTCACGTCCATCTGGTGGAACGAAAACTGCCCATGGCTGCCCGACCTTGCTTGGGCCAGATTCGAGAGCCGCCCGGTGGAAAGGTCGTCAACGACGTCCACTCCGTAGCCGAGCCCAAGAAGCTGGTCGACAAGATGCGAGCCGATAAATCCGGCTCCGCCCGTAACCAGCACGCGATCCATCAATCCGGAATCCTTTGAGCAACCAGTCGGTCGCCACGGGCGATAGGGGCACCCTTGGCAATCACCGTTCCCTCATCGAGCACAGCCTCGGCCGGCACCGAGCCACCCACCCCCACGATCGAATCGAGCACCTGCGCGTACCGGGCCACGCTGGCGTCGGCCATCACCACCGACTTGACTACCAGTGCCCCGGCCTCAATGACCGCATCCGGCCCGACGATCGAGGCAATGACCCTCGCTCCGGGGTCGACCCTGGCGGTCTTGGCCACCAGCGAGTCTCCGACCACCTCGAAGCCGGCCGGGGTAACACCGACCAGGTCTATCTCGGCTGCACTTGCGGAACCCCCGTCGTCACGCACCAGCACGGAGAGGAACTCCAGGTTGACGGCCCGAAAGTTGTCCACCGTGCCGGCGTCGATCCAGAATCCGTCGAAGGGCAGCGCAAAAAGCTCCCCTCTGCCGGCGAGGTCGGGGAAGATCACCTTTTCAATCGAAACTCTGCTGCCGGGCTTCACTGCGGCCAGTGCCTCAGGATCCAGCACATAGATACCAGCGTTGATGAGGTTGCTGGGTGCATCCTCACGTCGCGGCTTCTCAACGAAGGCCTCGACCTTGCCGTCACCATCCGTTGCAACTACGCCAAAGGCCGACGGGTCTTCCACGGGGACAAGGGCAATGGTGGCAAGCCCCGCGTTGCTCCGATGCGCCTCAATCAGGGCCGACACGTCGAAGTCGCAGAGGATATCCGCATTGACGACAAGAAACGTCTCTTGCAATCCCCCGAAGTCGGCGGCAAAGCGGATGCCGCCCGCCGTGTCGAGCGGCTCGGGCTCAACGGCGTACACGATCTCCACTCCGGCAACCTCGCCGCTTGGATATGCCTCGATGAATACGTCCGGCCTGTAGCCGAGAGATAGGATGACCCGGTCCACGCCAAAGCGTGCCAGTCTCTCGACGACGCGCTCCAACATGGTGACCCCGGCAATGCAGAGCATTTGCTTGGGAATTTCGTGGGTAAGCGGCCTGAGCCTAGTGCCCATACCACCTGCCAGCACCACAGCCTGCAACGAGCCTCCTCAGTTACATACGGAGCGCGGGAAGCGGGGAACAAAGCGCTCACTCATCTTACTATTACGGCCTACCCCTGAACGGCCCGGATCGCATTCGTGCGGCGCAGCTCAGCCCGCTGCGGTCGTCGTGGTCTTGGATGGCACGGTTGTGGTCGGGGCGAGACTCGGCACCAGCGTCGTGGTAGTCGAAGAGAGCGCCTGGGTCAAGCTGAGATTCACCAGCGCCTTTGTCGAATCCGGCTTGGGCAGAGAGGCGCCCTTGGCAACCAGGCCGACCGAAATCAGCTGCTGGTCACCGAAGCGGATATTCGCCGGGTTACCGGTGTAGAGCTTGCCGGAGGAGAGAAGCGACGACCACACCTTTACTTGGATCGTGGCCGGCTTTCCGTTGCAGGTCGCACTCGAGCTGATCGCCGCATGTCCCGGATACAGGATCTTGCTCCCGGATAGATAGAGCCCGCCGTAACCAAGAACGAACTTGCCAAGCGTCGCGTTGGATCCTTCGTCGAGTGCGCTGCGGGGCTGCACGGTGATGAGGCCGTTGCCCGTGGTATAGAACGAGAGTGACGAGGTGTTCTTTTGGGCCTTCAAGTTGGGGAGGAAAGCGTTGCAGTCGTATACGCCGAACGCGACATGCCAGGTCTGGCCTACGCGTGGCGGCGAACCGGCCGCTCCTGACGGGTGCAGGCGCTCGTAACGCGAGTAACCGACCACAAAGAGACCGAGGACAATGATCAGGGCCAGGGACGTATAAAAACCCAGAGGCACCTCACCCTTGCGCGTTCTGCTGCCGCCGGTAGCCGCCGCGCGTGCTACCCGCTTGCCACTCGATGCCTTGGCCATATTGTGCTGCTTACCCGCCTTGAACTCCGGTTTGACCCCTAACACTCTATCTGCATGCGCCCGCATGCCACCGTGTGGGTTGGGCTACACCCGCCCAGGCCTTCGCCCCCGCGCAGCGACGCGGGCGGCACCGATGGCGAAGCGAAGCGCTGCGCCGACGGCAACCAGTGGTAGGGCAAAGCGGGCCGTTCCCTCGAGGGTCTGATCCGCATATCGCCACAGCGAGATCGAGTGCTGGGCGAGAACGAAGTAAGGGCGCGACACCGAGGATCGTCCCTGGTGGTGCACGACACGCGCCTGCGGCTCGTAGCCGATCTCATAGCCCTTGCCGATAATGCGCCGGCACAGCTCGACGTCCTCAAGGAACATGAAATAGCGGTCATCGAAGCCGCCGATCTCGAGGAACAGCTCCCTCGAGAGCATCAGGAACGCTCCGGAGGCCCAGCGATCCTTGTCCAATGGCGCTTCCGATGCCGAGCGATAGTGGCGGCTTACCGGATTAGACGGCCATACCAATCCGATCGCCGCGTGCACCGCTGACACCGAGAGGCTGGGAAAGCGTCGTATCGAAGGGTAACGACCGCCACTGGAGTCGAGGATCATCGGCGCCACCACTCCGGCAGTGGGGTTACGCTCGAGAAAGTCCGCCAAGCGGAGGAGTGCCCCCGGCTCCACACTGCAGTCCGGGTTGCAGATGACAAGGAAGTCCCCCCGGGCGGCGCGCGCGCCGATATTCACCGCCCTTCCGAAGCCGAGATTCGCGCCGGTCTGTATCACTTCCAGGTTGCGGGGTGGATCGCTAGAGCCGACCGCGGAGGTGGCGGCCGAAACGCTCTCGTCGACAGAGGCGTTGTCGACGAGGATCACTTGGGCAGCACCGCAATCAAAAAGGGACGTGACGCAGGTGGCGAGCAGCTCGCCGGCGTTGTAGTTGACCACTACCGCGGAGACCACCTGCGAAGGCTGCGCCTGGCCGCTCAACCGGCATCCCACAGCTCGTGGGCGAGCCTTGCTACCGAGTCCCGATAGTCGGGCATCGGCGCCAGACCGGCAAGGCGCATGGCGCAGTTGTCGAGGACGGAAAAGGCGGGGCGAGGAGCCTTGCGCGTCGCGGCTATCTCGGCGCTGCCGACGGGGACCACTCGCGACTGGTCTGCCCCAACCTCTGCGAAGACGAACCGCACCAGGTCGTACCAGGAAAGATGCCCTTGGTTGGTGGCATGAAAGATTCCACTCATATCCTCGAGCAGCAGCGTGGCGATGGCTTTGGCCAGATCATCCACCACCGTCGGCGAACCGACCTGGTCCGCAACGAAGCGGACCACGCCTTCGGCCCTGGCCAGGGACAGGATGGTCTTCAAAGTATTTCGGCCGTGCCTGCCCATGACCCATGAGGTTCGGACAACCAGGTCGTCTGCCTCGAGTTCGGCCTCCCCGGCCAGCTTTGACTTGCCATATACCGAGAGGGGCGAGGTGGGGTCCCATTCGCGGTACGGCATGGAACCTCTGCCGTCGAACACGTAGTCGGTGGAGAGGTAGCAGATTCTCGAACCGGTACGCCGGGCAGCCTGTTTTAGGTAGCGGACCGATAGCGCATTCGCCAGGTACGCGCCGTCGGGCTCGTCTTCGCATGCGTCGACTGCCGTCATCGCCCCAAGGTGAACGATCCAATCGGGCCCGATACCGGTCACCGCGTCGAATACCTGGCTTCGATCGGTGAAGTCCAGCTGCGCTCGGGTAGTGGCGACGACTTCGCCAAAGATAGGGTGCGAAGCGGCCTCCTCGAGAAACCCTCTGCCGAGCTGCCCTCCCGCTCCCGTTACCAAAAGCCGCACGTCAAGCCTCCCGCTCGCAAGCGCTCACCTGCTCCAGGTCCCCTCCTGGACCGGAGCCCGTTCTTTCAGTGGCTCCCACCAGGCACGGTTTTGCGAGTACCAGCGGATGGTGCCGGCGATGCCGGAGTCGAAGTCGATCCGGGGGGCCCATCCGAGTTCGGAACGGATCTTGGCCGAGTCAAGCAAATAACGGCGATCGTGGCTCGGGCGGTCGGGGACGATCTGCTTGAGGGAATCATCCTTGCCAAGCTGGTTCAGAACCAGGTCGGCAATCTCCATGATGCTCTTCTCCACCCCCGTTCCTACGTGGTAGGTCTCCCCGTCCTTTCCGCGATTGATGACGAGGTCGATGGCGCGGCAATGATCGAGCGCATGGATCCATTCGCGGCGGTTCTGCGTGGACGCGTAGAGCGGGAGAGGCTTACCGTCCAGTGCATTGGTCGCAAAGAGAGGGATCACCTTCTCGGGAAACTGGTAAGGACCGTAATTGTTGGCACAGTTGGTGATACTTACCGGGATGCCGTAAGTGAGGTGGTACGAGCGCACCACATGGTCGCCACCCGCCTTGGAGGCGTTGTAGGGCGTGCGCGGCAGGTACGGCGAGGTCTCGGTGAACCCGGCCTCCTCGTCCAAGTCCATGTCGCCATACACCTCACAGGTGGAGACGTGATGGAAGCGGTGCAGCTTTACCCTGCGGACGGCCTCCATAAGGCCTTGGGTGCCCATCACATTTGTGGCAAAGAAGCGGCCGGGATCCAGAATGGCCAGCGAGTTGTGGGATTCGGCCGCGAAGTTGACGACGACCTCGACTTCGTGCGAACGCAGCACCTCGTAGACGAGGTCGCTGTTGGCGATGTCGCCTTTGACAAAGTGGTACCTGCCCTCAAGCCCTGCCAAGGAGGTCAGGCTTCCCGCATAGGTCAGTGAGTCGTAGACGACCACCTCGTCGCCCGGATGCTCGGCCAACCAATACCGGACGAAATTCGAGCCGATGAATCCGGCTCCTCCGGTTACGAGAATCTTCATCTACGCTATCTCCATTGTCCAAGAATCGGCATGTCGGGGTAAGGTCTGCGACCGCGCCCGGGTCTATGAGAGTTCGACGATCGAATGGTCGCCGATAACCAGCCGGTTCGCGCGCGGCCTGAGCTCGCGGCGTGACACCATGGCGCGCTTGCCCAGTATCGATCCCTCAAGCCGACCGGCATCCACCACGCGCGATCCCTCCAGGACGATCGAGTTCTCGATCTCGCACGATTTGAGTGTGCAGCCAGGGCCAATCGAGGTGAAGGGACCCACATAGGAATCCTCGATGACGGTCCCGGCGCCGATCACGGCAGGTCCGCGAACCTTGGAACGGATTATCGTCGATCCGCGCTCGACAACGACCCGCCCCTCTATGGCGGAATCCAGGTCGATCTCCCCGTCCAAACGAACGTCGATGTCCTCGAGTACGAGCCGATTCCCGTCGAGCAAGGCTTCGGGCTGCCCAAGGTCCTTCCAGTAACCCGTGATCTGGCGGCTCGAGACCCTGTGGCCATTGTCGATCAGCCACTGGACCGCATCGGTTATCTCGAGTTCACCACGTCCGGAAGGTTTGATGGCGGCTACCGCCCGGTGAATCGTGCTGTCGAAGAAGTAGACGCCCACAAGCGCCAGGTCGCTGGCGGGCACCGCCGGCTTCTCGACGAGCGCTCTAACCGTACCGTCCTCAGCCAGTTCCGCCACTCCGAAGCGATGGGGGTCGGGAACCTTGGCAAGAAGGATCTCTGCGGCGGTTCCAGCGTCACGCGCCCTGAACTGCGCGGCAAATTCGCTTATGCCCTCTTTGACCAAGTTGTCGCCGAGGAACATGACAAAGTCCGAGTCACCCAGGAAGTCTCGCGCGATCAGGACGCAATGCGCCAGGCCGAGCGGCTGGTCCTGGGGAATGTAGGTGATCTGCAGGCCGAAAGCACTGCCGTCGCCGACGGCGGCCATGACCTCCTCACGCGTGTCCCCGACAATGACACCGACTTCCTTTACGCCCGCGGCGGCGAGCGAGTCCAGGCCATAAAAGAGGATCGGCTTGTTCGCCAGTGGCACCAGTTGCTTGGCCGAGGTGTGGGTGATGGGCCGCAGCCGCGTGCCTGTGCCGCCTGCTAGCACCAGGCCTTTCAAATCGGACATACGCGCACCAATACTACTCAGGAGACAGGAAGCCCAAGGCTACGTGCAATGACGAGGCGCTGTATCTCACTAGTGCCTTCGCCGATTTCAAGGATCTTTGCGTCGCGATAATGGCGAGCCACCACATTGCCTTCGATAAAACCGGCTCCACCGAATATCTGCGTCGCCACGCGTGCGGCGTCCATGGCCGCCTCGGAGGAGAAGAGCTTGGCCATCGCCGCGGCCTGGCCGAAGGGCTGGCCGGTGTCCTTCAGCCACGCCGCCCGGTAGGTGAGCGACCGAGCCGCCTCAACTTTGGTCGCCATATCGGCACACATGAACGCGACCGCCTGGTGCTTCCCTATTGGGCCACCGAAAGCGTTACGGACCTTGGCGTACTCGAGCGAGGCATCCAGGCAACCCTGGGCAAGCCCGACCGCCAAAGCGGAAATCGCCACACGGCCGTCGTCCAGGATCGCCAGGAACTGCGCGAAGCCACGGCCGGGCGCACCGAGCAGGTTCTCCTTGGGCACGCGGACTCCGTCCAGGTAAAGGCCGTGAGTGTCGGAGGCGTGCCACCCCAGCTTGCGATAGGCCGGCTCGACCACCAGTCCGGGGGTTCCGGCGGGAACCAAAAAGGCAGAAATGCCCTGCTCCGTGCGAGCTGTCACGGTGATGACCGAAGTGATCGCCGTGCCGCTGTTGGTTATGTATGCCTTTGAACCGTTGACAACCCACTCGCCCGCGCTCTCGTCGAAGGTGGCTGTGGTTCGAGTGGCTCCGGCATCGGAGCCCGCGTCAGGCTCGGTGAGACCGAAAGCGCCGAGCGACCTCCCCTCGCACATATCCGGAAGATACCTGCGCTTCTGCTCCTCGGTACCGAACGAGTAGATGGGGTTGGCGCCGAGCCCGACGCCGGCCGAGAGCGTAATCGCCATCGAGGAATCGGCCCTGGCAAGCTCCTCGATTGCGATGCAAAGCGTCGCGAATTCCAGGCCGAGTCCCCCATACTCTTCGGGAAACGTGATTCCGAAGGCCCCAAGTTTGCCCAGCTCAAGCACCGTATCGAGCGGGAATTGCCCCTTCTCATCCCATTCCTCGGCATAGGGAGCCACTTTCTCGCGCGCGAATGCCCTTACCAGCCCCCTGAACTCATCCTGTTCCGCCGAAAAGCTGTAATCCATGGCCTAGAACCTATCGTCACAACCGGCCCCTGTGGAGCCGAAGTCAAAAGCGCTCAGCTGTAGAGGTGCTCCACGTCCCCCGCCGAAACCGAACGGATGCAGGAATCGAGCTCTACGAGCAGATGACCCTGGTTGGAGATGTCAAGCACCTGCCCGCTGATGACCTCGCCATCGCTCAGCTCGACTCGCACGAAGGCTTCCAGTGTCGCACAGGCCGCACGGTAGCGCCCAAGCAGATTGGCGAAGGCGGGCGCGAAGGACTCCTGGAGCGGCTCGTAAGCGCGCTTGAAGCGCCCGAGCAAATCGACGCGGAGCGCGTCGCGCTCATCGGCGGCCAGGGGGCGTCCCGTGATCGCCCGCAAGGACGTGGCGGGACGTCCGAGCACCGCCAGGTCAGTATGGCTCTGGTTCACGTTGATACCAACCCCGACGACGACGTAGCGCCCATCACGGGTTTCTCCAGCCTCGGCCAGGATTCCGGAGATCTTCTCCTTGCCCACGAGCAGGTCATTGGGCCACTTGATGGCAGCGGATATGCCCAAGCCCTGCAGGCTCTCCACTGCAGCCAATGACATCGCGCAGGTGGCGGCGAAATAGTCGTTGACCGAGAAATTTGGCCGCAGTAGGACGGAAAGGAGTATCGAGCTCCCCGAGACGTCATCCCAGCTTCGCCCCAGCCTTCCCTTGCCGGCACTCTGATGGTCGGCCGATAGCGCCGTTCCCTCAGCCGCACCCGTCTGGGCCAGCCTCACCAGCTCCGCGTTGGTCGAGGGCACCTCGTCAAAGTGGGTCAGTGTCCAGCCTCCGCCAAGGTCGGCTATCGCCAATGTCTCCATACGAGGAAACTTAGACCCTAAAATGAATTGGTCAACCCTCAGAAAGGACCGGCGTGTTCAAGAAGATCCTTGTGGCCAATCGCGGCGAGATTGCCGTACGGGTGATTCGAACCGCCCGAGAGATGGGCATCGCCACCGTTGCGGTCTACTCGGAGCTCGACCGTGACGCACTGCACGTCCGACTGGCGGACGAGGCCTTCGCTCTTGGCGGCCAGACGGCAGCAGAGAGCTACCTGAACACCGAGGCGATCCTGGGGGCAATCAAGGCATCAGGTGCTGACGCGGTCCATCCCGGATACGGCTTCTACTCCGAAAACTCCGACTTCGCGCGCGCCATCAACGAAATCGGCGTCACCTTTATCGGCCCGCCGCCCGAGGCGATCGAGGTGATGGGGGACAAGATCAGCTCGCGAATCGCTGCAGGAAAGGCCGGCGTCGAGGGCGTGCCCGGCACCACGGAAGTGATTCAATCGCCCAACGAAGTCATAGCCTTCGGGAACGAACACGGCTGGCCGGTGGCGATCAAGGCCGCATATGGCGGAGGCGGGCGCGGTATGCGCGTCGTCAACGATCCTGAAAGTGCCGCCGCAGCCCTCGAGTCGGCACAAAGGGAGGCCGAAAAGGCCTTCGGCCGCTCCGAGAGCTATATCGAGCGTTATCTGACCTGGCCCCGGCACATCGAAATGCAGATTTTCGTCGACAACTTCGGCAACGGAGTCTGGCTCGGCGAGCGGGACTGCTCGAGCCAGCGCCGCCACCAGAAGCTGATCGAGGAGTCCCCTGCTCCCGACTTTCCGGACGCCGTACGCCAGGCTATGGGCACGGCCG
>JAJZLQ010000135.1 GCA_021850605.1 Actinomycetes bacterium | reverse complement strand
CTGTGCTGCCATTTCTCAGACCACCGCGAATGCCGCGACCGGCACGGCGTTCCTAACGACGCCGATCGTGCGTAGCGCCTCAGACTGTTGTAGTACATCGAGACGAAGGTGACTCGTATGCTTGGCTACAGGTGAAGGGCCCCCGGCATAATGGTGTGGTCGAGTCTTTAGACGGTCGCGTACGGCACGAGTACCTGAACGGCGAGCGCTTCTTGGACATCACCGAACACAGGCAGGTACTTGCCGGCACGGCCAAGTACAAGGGCTGGCCCGCGCCGCAACTGAGGGCTGCTCATCGGCTGATGGACCCTGTGGCCGATGAGCTACTACCGGAAATACGACAACGACGATGGCCGAAACGAAAACGCAAGTGCCGGCGATTGCGCAGCCGTTGACTAACCTGGCCGGACAAACCCGAGGCCCTTACTCACATCAGGGCCGGACCAGAAATCGCGGGCCCCTCAGGATCGGCTGATGCTGTAGCCGGCCTCTTTGACGCCGCCATCCTCCAGTCTCTCAAGGAGATTCCAAGTGAGGGTGGAGGCGACGTAGTAGTTGCCTCCAGAGCTCAGGTTATAGCTGATCGCGATGAGCACTCCGGCCTTGACGCGCCGATGCAGCGTTGCGGCATGAACCTGGCGGGCAAAGATCAGAGGGGACCAAGAGGAGTTCATAACTGCCCAGTGTCTTCCAAACCAGCTGTTAACAGCAGCGGTTCTTCCACCACGGCGCTTAGCGCGAAGGTAACTTCCGCTCCGGCCGGGCTGGGCTGGGCTGGGCTGGGCGACCCTATAGCGGCGAGAGCTCGAAGCCGAAGCCGCACCAGGGCTCGCCCCGGTAGCTGAAGTTGATCATGCCCCTCATCTCGCGATCGCCGGCGGCATCCAGAAGGATGGCCGCGGTGATCGCTCCGGAAGATGTCAAGGCCATTGAGACAAGTTTCTTTCAAACGTTCTGTATCAGCGCCTCCTGAGGTTCGTTGATCCACGCCACGGTCGGGAGCTTCGGTGGCGTGGGTGGTCCGGAAAACCGCGATGGGTTGGCGGCGTCGCCACCCAAGGCGGTGCCCGGAGGCAGGAGCCCTCCGGCCGTCTGCGCACAGATCATGAAGCGGGGGAAGTCCAAGGGGATCCCGGTAAGGCTCGCGTGTTCGGCGAGCCTCGCGTCGAAGTCCGCAACGTCGATCGGGGGCTGTCTCTCCGGGGTAGTGCTCATGTACCGAGTCCTCCTTTGATCCAAGGTTCGCTCACCTGGCTGTCGACCACTATCGGCACTTCCGACGGGATGATGCGTTTTTTAGCACCAACAGCGGCGCTCTGGATCCCACAATCCCCGCCAGCACGAACCCAAAGCCACACCAGGACCGGTTCGACCAGGGCGTCTGACCGGGTCCCGAATCGTCGCGGCCTATCTGGACATCTCAGCCCGCCAGCCATCCAAAGGCGTCTACTACTGTATCGTAGTCAACTAGACTGACTCCCATATTGGAGTAGGAGACCAACATGGAGTACACCGGCAGGGTCCGCAGTCCCGAGTCGCTAGGACGCATGCTCCAACAGGCCCGATTGCTCTCGGGACTGAGCCAGCGCGAACTGGCCAAGCGCCTCGGCACTACCCAGCGATACATCTGGGAACTCGAGGCGGGCAAGCCTTCTATCGTGATGTCACGGCTCTTTGCGTTCATGGCCGAGTGCGACATGACCTTGACCGCAACCATCGCCTCGAGTGAGGACAGCGATGAGTGAACTTGCGGTCGAGCTCTACGGCACACTGATCGGCACTCTCGCCGGGTCCGGGAGCGACTTTGACTTTCACGGCAGCGCCGATGGCCTGAGCCGCTTCGGGCTCGACGCCACGGTGCTTTCGGTGGCTATCCCCTTCGCGGCGGTGCGGCCCAGATCACAGAAGAGGCGGCGGCAAAAGTTCTTCCGGGAACTGCTGCCAGAAGGCCAAGCCAGGGTGGTGCTCGCCAGACAGGCCGGGCTTGATCCGGAGGATGTCTTGGGCTTGCTCAGCCGTTACGGGCGCGACCTCGCGGGCGCGCTGCAGATCTGGGACACAGCGGACCCGGAGGAACCTCGCTCGCCATCGATCGAGCCAGTCTCAGAGGCCGAGGTTGCCGAAATGCTGAGAACCGCGGCTGCTCATCCTCTCGGCAACTTCACCCCCGGAGGCAAGACGTCACTGGCGGGAGTGCAGGAAAAGATCGTGCTCGCCAGGACGGACCGTGGGTGGGCCAGGGCGCTTGACGGCTGGCCCTCGACGCACATCATCAAGCCGATCTCGACGAGCTGGCCGACGATGATCTTTGACGAGGAGTACGGTTCCCGGATCGCAAGGGCGCTGGACCTTGCACGGCACGAGACCCGGATTGAGGTCTTCGGCGGAGTGCCGGCGCTCGTAATCGAACGCTACGACCGTGATGCGGCCGCTCCTGGCGGCCGGCTCCACCAGGAGGACTTCAACCAGGCGCTCGGATGTTCGGGCAACGAGAAGTGCCAGCGCTACGGCGGCAAGGCCTCGCTCGCCCGGATTGCCGAGATTCTCTCAAGTCTTGGCGATCGCGGCTCCCTCGAACGCCTTTACAAGCTCGTCGTCCTCGCGGTCGCGATCGGCAATCTCGACCTGCACGCCAAGAACCTCTCGCTCCTGCATCCGCCCGACGCGGAACCGGTGCTCGCACCCGCCTACGACGTGGTCCCCATGGCGCACCTGCCCAACGACGGAGAGCTGGCTTTGGCCGTTGCCGGCGAGTACCGGCACGCCTCAGTCACCATCGATCACCTCGTCCGCGAAGGGATGGCCTGGCGACTCCCCAATGCGGAGGCATTGGCACGGGAAACACTGCTTGCAATCGCGGAAGTCGTGCGTGACCACGGGCCTCATGCCGGGGCCTATCCCGGTTTGGCCGGCGACATAGCGAGGTTCAGCTCCAACCTGTTGGAAGGGCGTCCCGCCGGGACAGGGGCGAACGTGATTGCCTTCGAGCCGCAGCCAGAGCCGCCGACGCCCGGCCTCTAGGCCAAGAGCGCGGATACCATCAAGGCACGAGCTCGAAGGCGAAGCTGCACCAGGGGCTGCCCGAGAAGGTGAAGGTGACCAGGCCGGCGTAGCGGCGAGAGTCTTGCTCGGCCAAGGTGAACGTCGCTGCTACGTCCTGTGCTCCCGAAGCGAGTGCTGTGGAAAGCTGGCGGAAGGCTTCTTCCAGTGCGGCACTGCCGGTTAACAGCAAAGAGAGGACCGGCTGGGCCCGCTCCGCAACGACCGGCCCCTTCAAGAGGGCATAGGCCGCGTCTCCGGCGAGCGCAACACTTTCGGGCAGCAGGGCCTGGACGATGATCAGGGCGAAACAGAAGCGCAGAAATTCCAGGGATACGCCGAGGCGTGCAGCCTCCACTGACAGACGGAGGTCGAGTTCGGCAGCATCAGCGGGCGGCTCTTCGGCGTGCGCTTCGCTCATCGCGGCATATCTCTCCATGGAAGGCGGCGGCTTGGCCGGCCGCGCTGGTTCGGTTCAAGGGGTGCGCCTGGGCGCAAAGAATAGCGCGCTCGGGAAGAGGGGGGTTGGCGGGCGCCGGCTGGTCAGTAATCCCCGGAGACCGCAAGGACGAGAAGAAGCGGCTCTGGGTCCCTAACTACCGCGTTTCTTCCGCTTGCGGAATAAGCGCTAACGTTTCTTCCGCCTCATCCCGCCAGCACGAAGCCGAAACTACACCAGGGGCTGCCCAAGTAGGTGAAGGTGACCGTGCCGGCGAGAGCTCCGTCTGGCCGGGGAGAGGCCTCGATGCTGCCGGCGATGCCGCTCTTGCCCGTAGCCAAGGCGGAGGCGAACTCCTCGAGGGCCGCTGCCGGTTGCCGCTCGGACGTGAGCCGCACTTCGAGAACGGGTTCAGGACGATCGGCCGCTTTCGGTCCCGCGCGCACGACCATGGCGGCATCGCCTGTCAGAGCCAGGCCCGCGGGGAGCAGGCCGCCGACGTTGATGACCAGAACCGCAAATCGAAGGATATCCAAGGAGACTCCGAGCAGCTGAGCCTGAGCGCGGAGCCCGGCGTCGAATTCATCGACGCTCGCCGTTGGGGTGTTGCCGGATGGTCGGTCATGTTTCAAGCCAACTTTCTCTCTCGGTAGTGCTGATGGCCACCGCCGCAGGGATAGTGCCAATGGGTCCTGTGAGGATTACCGCGGGGTAGATCGGCAGCTGCGCGTATCGTTATTAGAACTCGCTGACCCGCACGGCCCGAGCCGACCGCGATGGAGTATGTCGACCCTCAGCGGGTGGCCCGGATTCCGCCGAGGCCACCCACGCGGCGACGTCGGGATCACCTGGCATCTCGAGGAGCCGGCGAAGCAGGGCGATGCCGTCCCTCGATTTCAGGCCGAACCTGGCGACCGCGGGAGATATCGCCTGGGCGACCGCGGTGGCGGAGTCGTAACCTTTGCGCAGGATCTCGCCGATCAGCCGGCCAACGGCCTCGGGGTCTTCGTAGCCAGCAATCAGATCGCCGACCGTACGGGACGGACTGGTGACGAGCAGGCCACTATGACGCTGCCACTCGTTTGGACCTAGGGATCGCCGGTGGATCCTTACGGTCGGGCGTTCGGTCTGCCGTCGTTCCGGGAGCGTGAATTCGTGCAGATCCGCGGGAAGCTCGCCCAGGCCATACACCGAGGCTGCCGATCGGTGCGACACCCCTCCTTGGGCGGGCACCCTCTTCCAGGCCGGTGTCCCCGGTGCCAGCTGAAGCCAAGCCACTCGCAGCTCAAGGTGGTCGGGTATGGGCGCCCCGGCGACGAGCTAGACGCCGTGCGCGACTCGCCTCAGCAGCTTGCCAGCCGCCGCCTGTCGCGCGAACGTGGCCGGTGCCACGCTGGCCAGTGAGGGGGCGAGATCTGGATCGCCGACACCCGCCGAGGAGGCTCGGGCATCTCCGAACAGCTCCTCAACCGCTTCGTGCGGTTGCTCCAGCTGAGCTATGTGATCGCGGCCAAGTGCTCCTGTGCGGCGGGCTGCCCGGATTGCACTCTGTCGAGGAGCTGTCCGGAGGACGAGACCGTGCTGGACAAGGCGGCCGCCCGGAAGGCGCTGGCCCGGCTGATCAAGGCGATAGAGCCGCCGCAGGAGTGCTGAAGGGCACCGGCGACGACAAGGCGCTGACCGGGGTCCGCTTATTTCCTATTTGGAGTTGCCGATAGTGAGGGCGGTTAGTTCAGCGCAGCAAAAGTGAAGTGGTGGCCAGATGTTCAAGATGGGCGACTTGTAGAGGAACCGGACCAAGGTTCTGCTTCGGCTGGCCAATGTCGCGGTGTTGGCGCTGGGCCTGGCCGGCGTCGCCTCGCGTCCGTATCGGCTGACGGAGAAGCCCGCCAGCGCCACCTACTACACGGTCAGCCAGTGCGACTATGTCCCACCCGGTGCCGGATATGGGGGATTTCCGATCAACTTCACAACCCCCATTACCTCAAACAACGGCTCGGGCACGGTCGCAGGGAGCATCATCTGCACGCCGCTCAGTGGCACCAATCCGCCATCGCTTCCAGTTGAAGGCTGGCCGGTGACGGTGACCGCGACTTCGGCGCCGACCGGGTTTTCATTCTCTAACGGCCAGCTGTCGATCAGCGGATATACCAACACCTCGGGCAACTTCGCGGCCAGCTGGAGCAATGCCGCGGCTGGCACGGTTGAGCTCACCGTAACCATCGCCCCCGAGCCGAATGTACTTCCCAACGGAGCAAGCCTCTCCTCCAGCGTTACGCTGCTTGCCCCCCTGGCACCGACCACGGCCACGACCGCACCTCCACCACCGAACGGAACGGTCAGCTACGAGTACTCGATCGGCACCATCTCGGCCACCATCAGCTCCTCCTGCGTGGGCCCGAATTGGTCTCCGCCACCGTGGCCCACCGAGATTCCCACCGGCTGCATCGTCAGCACCTCTCCCAACTGGGAGAGCGTCGTCAATCCGCTCGAGCAGGCACTTGCCGGCGGCCAGACGATGCCGGTGACCGAGGCGCCTGTCGGCCGGGCGCCGACTTCCGGTGGCGGCACCTATACGCCGGCCGCCACCACGACCACTTCAACCACGTCAACCACGTCGACGACGGATCCGGCCCTTGTTCCCCATGCGGCGGCTCAGCCGACCGGCGGCCAGAGCGGTACCGGTCCCGGATCCAGCGTGAAGCTGGTAGGGGCTGCGGGCGGGGGCGTGCCCGAGCGCAAGCTCTCGAGCACCCTCTCCTCGGCTGCGATCGGCGGAGGCCTGGCCGGTGTGGCGGCAGCGGCTGGAGGGGTCCTCCTGATCGGGTGGCTTTCACGCCGGCGCAAGCCCGAGCGGGAGCGCGAAGCCGCCTAAACATCGACAACAAGCGGCCGCGCCCGTGAGCCCAGAGCCAGCCATGGCTAGAGGAATAGGATGAGGGAGTGTCCAGTCTCTTGGCGGCACTCATGTGCGAGCCGGCATTCCGTGGCTGATCTCGACGGACTCAGCCCGCAGGCGCGGTCCTTCCTCGAACGAGTCTCGCCGGCGTACATCTGGTGGAAGACGCCGGATGAAGCATTGCGGTATCCCGATCGGCTTATCGCCCAGATAATGGACATCGGCACCTTCGAGGACGCTCGCGAGCTTGAACGCCTGGTGGGAATGGACCGCCTGCGCGCAGTCATCGGCCGGGCGGAGGCCGGGTGGCTTCGGCCTCGCTCTTGGTCCTACTGGCATTACCGTCTGGGTTTGGTCGAGCCGGGTGACGCCCTGCCGCCGATGCCCAAGCGCGTCCTGGGGTGGCACAACGTTGTCACCGAAACCGCCGCGGCCGATGATCCGCCGACCTAGAGCGAAGCAGGACCGCTCCGTGGCTGTTCGGTGCCCGGGAGGTTTTCCGGCCCGGCCGTAGCCGGACGGGTGAGGCCACCGCCAAGGCCGCCCGCGGCGGCGGAGATCGCCGGCTCCAGGATGGCGGCCGCCACTTTGAGCATCGAGCCCACCAGCTCGCCCCGAACCAAGAGAGCGAAGGTGCGCTGGTCCGCGAAGCGCTGCATCTCGCGCACAAAGACCGCGCGGTAGCCGGGATCCAGGATCTCGGCGAGCCGGGCCTGGGCGCCGGCTGCGAACTGGACCGGATCGATCCCGTAGTCATCCAGCTTTTTCCCGACCAGCTCGAAAGGAGCCTGCACGCCCCTTGAGCCCAGAGACCACAAGTCCCAGACGTCGCCGTGCTTGAGGTGGTTACGCGCCCCGAAGGCGACGACCTTGTCGGCCGCAATCTCTGCGAGCGACTCGGTCGGCACCAACAGCGCGCAGTAGCTTGCGGGTAGTTCCCGAATCGAGGGCTGGACGCGCAGCAGTTCGCGGGTGTAGGCAGGCACCGCGGCGACCCCGATGTTGATGCAATTGGCCTGACGGATGGAGCGATCCGAGGCGTGGACCTGCACCTTGGCACGCCACCTGCCTACCTGCACTCCCGAGCCAGGCGTGGGCGTGCGCGCTCCCAACTCGACTTCCAGTCCGTATAAGCGGCCGATCCGCTCGGCCAGGACATCGCCAAGGCCGCCCAGAACGCCCGGATCGAATTGCGTCCCGCAAACGAAGTCGAGGTCCTCGGAGTAGCGCTCTCCCCGGTAGCAAAGCCGCAAAGCGGTACCGCCCCGGAAGGTCAAGGCCTGAAAGACGTCGGTCTCGAGCATGGCCTGGAGAATCTCGTAGTGGAGGAGCTCCTTCAACACGGCGTCGACCGTCCCCCCCTGGGCCCTGGCGTTGAGTTCGGCCAGCCTGCGTAGCGAATCAAGATCGGGCCCGGTCATCTGGCCATCTCCAGCGGCTCGACAAGGTCCAGATTGCGCCCGACGTTGCGCAGGTCGGAATAGGCGCGCCCGGGGTCCGCCATGTAGCAGCTCCGCGCCGGATCGAAGGAAATCCCCTCCATTCCCTTTGAGCAGCTCGAATGGGTGAATTCGATCACGCCATAGGGGGTTTCGATGACGCCGGAGCGGCCGGTGGTCATCATGGTGTAGCGCATGGGGATCTGGGAGATCCAGCCCGCCTCGGAGAGGACGGACTCCAGCGAGAGCCAGGCGAAGTCGAAAGGACGCAAGAACGAGGACGCCGCCAGCAGAGGCTCGGCCGGCATGGACCGGGCCCTGGGGTTGACGTAGACACCCCGGGAGAGACGGGTGATGTAACCCGCGCGGGCCTGGCGGGAGAGCGAGATGTTGAGCTGGTTTCCCTCTTTAGGAAAGAGAAGGGCGAGACGGTGGGTGTCGAGCGCCCAGATGCCTTGGCGGTCCATGTCGTCGAGTACAGCCATGAGCTCGGAGGTCCTCATGCTTTTAGTATACGCGAAATATACAGATAGTAATATTACGCGCGCATGCCTGTTGATCGGCCTGCGCGGGCGACGACGAGGTCCACGAGCTTGGCGGGCAAGGGGCTTCCCAGGTGCCGTGGCCGGGATGTCCCCGACCTGCTGGCGGTGGCGTGAGATCCGGTCGGATACGGAACCGCCAGTTACCCCCTAAATGTCCCGACGCACCCAGTCGAGGTTCTGGTGTGCCCAAGTCTGCTGATCGACGACGCCCGACAGAGCTGGATCGATCAACCGCGTCAGAAGTTCGGTGGCAGCTTTGGCTGTTGGGTACCCGTGGCAGTGGGTCACGGACTTGCTGAGCTCGGCGTAACCGACCCCCCAGGAAGCAGGCGTTGCGAAACCGTCAAGCGGCCCAATCCGGCGCCGGAGCGATTCGCTCTGTATCGCTCTACGGAGCGCAGCACCTGGAATGTCCTGGGTCGTCGCTAGCACGACCAGATCGACAAGGTCCTTCTCTCGACTGGAGGGCTGCTGGCCATACTTGGTCATCGTCGCACAGACTTTGTCGGCGATCTGGTCGACTACCGGATACAGACGGTAGCTATGACTGACCAACCTGGGCAAATCAAGCGCGCCCGCCGGCTCGGCGGTCGTGATCTCTCCGGTCACGCCTGGACCCGTCACCACATCCACACGAAGCGGTACTTTCTTGTTCAATCCAATGAAGACGTTGAAATTCACGCGGACGAGTGGACTGTAGGGCTGGGCGTCGTTATCGATCGAGTTGCTGCTGGAATACTCGAACCGGAAGTGATCGCCGAGATCGATGGAGGCCAAGCGGACAAGCTCCTGGAGCGCTTCGTCGAGACTCGCAGACTGGAGGTGCAGATCGATGTCGCGAGTCGCTCTGGTATTTGGCACCCGTGCGAGCATGCCCGTTCCGCCTTTCAGGACCCAATCCGAGGAAGTTCCGTCAGAGAAGATCCGACTCAGGAAGCGGTTGAAATACTCGAGCTCGATTCTCTTGCTCACGCCAAGCGATGGATCGAGTGACGCGGCCCTCTGTGCGGCGTGTTTTATTGCGTTTTCGACGCTCGCAGGTGTTGGGTAGGGCTCGTGTTCAGGCATCTGCCAGCGCCCTCTGGACTTCGAGGCTTGCGGCCCGTACATCGGCGCCGACTGCGGTGTTACTACCCAGCGACTTTGCCCAGGCCTGGCTGAGTTTCATCATGGTGGTCATCCCGGTGAGCTGTTCGCTGACCTTGGCGACAAGGTTGAGGAGGTCTGCGTTCATGGTCGGGTTGACCCCCCGCACGGGCTCGGTGGTTGCATGGGCGGCAATCCACTGCTCCCACAGGCCGGCACGGAGTGTCGCGGCGATCCCGTCCTGGATCGAGCGCATGGCTTCTTGCATCTCCGGCGTTTTGCCGATCGAGTCGAAATCGGCCTCGGTAAGGCTGCCGACGTAATCGGAGACGACACGAGAACCCAGCGGCGCGTTGGCTGCCACGCGACGTGCAACTGTGTCCAGGTCAATGCCTGCGATCTCCTGCAGTCGAGCCAGCAGCGCAGTGCCATCGTCCTTCTTGAATCCCCGCCGCGCTGCAAGAGGAGACAGCAGATCCCGAAGCCGAGCCAGGTCGACTGCGCCTTTGAGCCAGGCGTCCCGGAGTGCGCCGGCCACCAGGCTCAGGTCACCCACGACTTCCACCAGGTCCGCGATGGTACGCTCGACCGTCATCACAGGCAGACCTTCGACGAGAGTCACGTCTCGAGGGTCGAGCATCCGCTGCCTGTAGCGGACTTCCGGCCGCTGGCTCTGGCGACGAATGGGACAGACGAAATCATGACGGTCAGCCCACAGGTCCCCGATGCCATGGAGCCAGGCAGCGGACGCCGAGGCGACAACAACACCGTCCGCACCGTCCTTGATGCGCTCGAACCCCATTCGCTTCGGATCGGTGCTCAGCCAAGCGGCGCGCAGGTCATCGAATTGACTGGCCGGCGTTCCCGGATCCATGTAGACGCCATGGGCCTGTCGCTGGAGATAACCGGCCTTGGTGAAACGCGAAAGGTCCAGACGAGTGACGCCAAGCGCATCGGCTTGAGCCGACGTCACCATACCCCATTGCTGGGCGGTGATCTCAGCTATCACTCGGCGCGAATTTCCAGATGGCATACTTGCAGTATATATCTATATAGATACAATTCAAGTAGTGTATCTCACCCGGCGTCCGCTTTCTATGGCCGCGCGGAGAGGCCCGGAGACCTAGAACGAAGGCGTACCGCCCCGGCTTTGCCCGAGATCCGGCATCGCCCCGCGCGGGCTGAGCCGGAGAGAAGACTTGGGCGTGGCCAACGTCGAGCCCGTCCCGAGCAACTGCAAACATCGGTCTGCCCGGCTCGCCACGCGGTCCACGAGCTTGGCGGGCAAAGGGCTTCCCAGGGCCTGCACCTGCTCTGCGCCGGCGGGAGGAGATGCGGCTTTGGAATGGCCGCTGACCCGGGTGAATGCGCCAGCTGACGCCCCAATTTTGTGATAACTGATACCTGATATAACGAAGCCATGGAGGGATGGGATCTCAGGGCACGCCGGTTTGCAGCGGGCCTGACCGCGAAGCAGGTGGCCCGCGCGGCGGGCACCTCGGAGTCCAACGTCGCCGCCTACGAACGTGGCGCGAAACAGCCTTCGCCCACGGTCGTGGAACGCTTGGTGGCGGCCGTCGCCGCGGGTAAAGAGAGCCCTGTCCACGTCTACGGGCTCGTTACCGTGCCCTCGGCCGCGGCAGGAATTCGTGCCGGCATCCGGGAGGGATGGCCGGTCGAGGATCTGTTCCGCATTGTCATCGAGTGCCTCAACAATGCCGCATCGCTCGAGACGGAAGCTGACCGGGCGATCTTTTTCGCGCGGCCTTCGACAACTGGGGATCCACGCTGGGATTCCCTGCTGGCCGGTGTCGTCGAGAATCAGTTCCGAGGGGCCGGCCAGGAGCCGCCAGCCTGGACAGCGGAGGTAGCTGCCCTCGACGCTGTTTGGTACGTCGCCGGCATCCCTGGCATGTACGACCGGGCGCTTGAGAGCACTCCGCCGGAGCTGAAGGCGCGCGGGATCGTGCTCGACGGCCGTTCCCTGGAGTCGGTATGAGTAGCGGCGGGCGGCTTCTCGGGCGACCCTGGCACGATCGACAGGCGGCAATTAGAATGAAGATGTGGCCGCACGAGTAACGAGATCCATCGAAGAGATCCAGGCTTCGCTGAGAAACGCGCCTCCTTCAACATCGGATGAGGTTCCCATAGCGCTCGACGGCACGCGGCTCGATACCTACGAGAAGCTGGCCGAGTGGGCCAAGGGTTACCGCGCGGCGCTAAACGAGGCCAGGGCCCGGGGTGAATACGTCGGCTGAGATTATTGCTTGCTGCCGCTGGATCCTATCGGGGAGCAACTCTCACAAGAGGTGCTTGATCTCCTCGGCAAACTCCGGCACCCCCGCGCGTGTGAGGCGCCTCGCCAGGTCTCGCGCGCTCAGAGCTGGATGACGGGCGTGACGTGCCTGGTCGCGCAGCGCCTCCAGCACGGCATTCCGGTCGAGGTCCAGCTGATCAAGCAGGAAGGCGTCGGGGTGGACCACCTCGATATCGAATGATCCGACCACATCGGCCGGGAAGTCCTTGATATTGGCGGTCACAATCGCGTCGGCGCGGCCCCGTATGGCCGCGGCTAATACATGACGGTCGTCAGGATCGGGCAAGTGCAACCAGTCCAGGAGCTGTCCCCATCCCTGGACCTGGGCCTCGGGAAAGTATCTCCCCATGTCGGCTACGCGCCTACGGATCCGGTCCTCCGGGATCTCAGGATGCACCTCACAGATCGCCGCTACAACCTCTTCCAGGATTCGAGACGACCAGAGCGGCCGGTACAGTCCCTGATCGGCGACGCGCAGCAGGCTGTCTGCCAGCGTCACGGGAACAAGGACGCATGCGTCCAGCAAAGCTGCGTATCGCGACACCCCTCTTTATTTCCCGGCGAGGGGGTGCGCCAGGTGCTTGCGCGCGGAACGCAGAGCGGCCGCATAGTCAGCCGCCGCCTCTTGGCCCAGTCCGAGTTCCTCGGCCCCTTCACTTAGGCGATTCAGGGCTACCCGGCGTCCAGCTCTATGCCGGCGCTGGAAGTCGGCCACATCTTCGAGGCGGACCCGGCGATGGCGGTTGGGCCGGTCGAATGGTATGGATCCGTCTTCAAGCAGCTTGACCAGGGTGGTCCTGCTTACACCAAGGAAATCCGCCGCCTCCTGAGTGGTGAGAAGAAGGCCCTGTGGCGCAACCAAGGTGGCCTTCCCCTGGCGCATGAACTCGACTACCTGGCGCAACACCTGATACACCTCTGCGGGTATGGGAACCCGGTCGCCGTCCGGTCCCAACAGGAAGCCCGGTATTGCGTGCGCCTCGACAAAACGTGCCAGCACGCGCAACTGCTCCACATCGGCGGCAGGAAGGAACACTTCGTCGTTGGCGATGTCGGAGGCGGGGAGCGTGCGGGCCATACGACCATGCTAGCAGAAATCGAAAAAATCGAAAACCCTCGGCCAGAGGCCGTCCCGGCTCCGTACATGCGAAAAGCCCGCCGCATGGGCCAAGGGGTACCACGCGGCCAAGGCCCGGGGTGAATACGTCGGCTGAAGTCGCCCTGCACCGTTACCGCCCAGGTCCGACCAACCCAGACACCGAAGGCGAGACCAAGGCCTTCGTGTCCGACGTGATCAGCGGAGTGTTGGCCCGGGAAGCGGGAACATCCGCCTTCTCCACGCCGGCGCAGATGACGGCCGGCACGCCTTCGGTGTCGCTTTCGGGAACCTGCTCGACGTCGGCCAGGGCGCGAGGGTCTAATGACGTTAGCTGGATTTCTCAGACTCGGCGTCGTACTTCTACCTGGGACTCAGGCAGTTGTCGCGTCTCCGCTTGCACGCGTGGTGAGATCCGGGATCCTCAGTCTGAAACCTTCGTCTCCCTCGTGGAACGCGTGTGCAGTCTCAAGATCGCTGCGGGCGCTAGCCAAGGTGGAGAAGTCGCATGCGGCGACCACGTCCTGAGCGAAGCGCAGAGCCTGGATGACCGGGCGCGGATCGCCACCGCGCGACAGACGACGAAGGGCGCCGAGGTAGTCGTCCTGGAACACGGGTGGAATGATGATGCGGGCCTCGTCTTTGGCTACCAGCTCCGCGTTCATCGCGATTCTTGCCACCCGGCCGTTGCCATCGATGAAAGGGTGGACCTCCGAGACCAGGAACATCGTGTAGACCGCCCGCTGGAAGGCCCCATCGAGTTCTAGCAGGCCTGTAAAGCCCTCGACCAATGTGCCTTCGACCAACTCGGGTTGAACGAAGACGGTGCGGCCGGCGGAATTGGGACGGGTCTTGAACGAGCCAGGTGCGTATTCCGGGCGTCCGCGCATCACTTGGCGATGGCGGTGCTTCAGGATTTCGAGGAACTCGGCTCCGGAGGTTGCGACAGTGGACATCTGCGCGACATCGGAGACAACGGCATAAGTTCCGGCCAAGTCCTGCACCTCGGGCTCGCGCTGCGGAACCGTCTCATTCCTAAAGATGATGCCAATCGCCTGATCGAGCTGAAACTTCACGCCTTCGATGTAGTTGGAGAAACATGCCTCGAAGAAGGGCGCGTTAGACCATCGCGGATCCGCCCTAGAGGCGCCCTTGGCCTGCGGGGCGCTGCGCTGGAGGGCCAAGATAAGCGAGCGGAAGCGCCGGACGCGCTCCTGGTCGAATGGACGGCCTTCCCGGCGCGCCCTGAGGGCATGCGAGCGCGGGGTTCCCTGTTTGTCTCCTAGAACCGAACTTATGGCGGCTTCGGCAGAGACCAACTCGTCCTTGGGAACGTGAAGCATAGCGGCGATTGCCGGCAATTCTTCGAGCCATGTCCTTAGGGCGGCTTCGCCCTGCACTGAGCGGAGCCGGTCCAGCCATTCCTCGAGCTCGGCGGGCCGCAGGCTCCAAGGCGCATGCAATCTCGTTGAGCGGGAGGAGCGGAGGTTGTCAAGAATCGCCCGGGGCTTGGAAGCGAGGTAGAGGCCGCCGGGAATAGGAACGTCACCTTCGACCGCTCCGGCACCGGCCGCCACCACGATGTTGAGCCCGGCCATGCGCTTCTCCCGCATCCGCGTGCCTTTGGCCAAAAAGATAGTGTCGCCCACGGGCGCGCCAGAGGGCGCGGAGCGCCCGGATATGACGGCACCTGGAAAGAGATATCCTGCCACGCGGCTCCAGTTCCCTCGGACCAGCTTTTTGGGATCCTGGCCCGCCCGCACGTAGATTCCGCGAGCGGCTCGGATGAGTTCTCCGGTCCCGATGCGACGATTGAGGACCGCCGGGGGCATGTCGCGCGCAAAGGCGAGGGGAGGGAAATCCGTGTTCATGCGCACCGCGTCTCTTGTGAGAACCGCACTGACGCTAACGATACTTCCCATACCCGCAGACCTTGTGACCGCAAGTCATTGGCCGACCGCTCGTGAATTCGAGAGCCCGGCACGCCCGTTGGCTCCCTAGGGCATGCGGTGTTTAGCCGTTCTTCGGGGCCGTGGCGAGCGAGCCCGCCAGCTCCAGCAGGGTAAGGCGGAGCCTCGCAGTCGAACAAACGGCCCGAGGCAGGGGTGGCGCGAAGCGCCTTGATGGAAGTCACGCGCGGATAGTCGCGTCCGTTGATGCGGTCAAAGGAATTGCCGCGGCTGAGTGTCTGGGCACTGACCCGCTGGCCTATCGCGTAGGTGGGCCGCGCTTGGGGCTGGCTGAGCTGTTGGGTCGCCGCTGTGGACATCTGCACTCCTGGATCCGCTATTGGTGTCACTGTTTGCCTGCTCGGTGGGCCTCCCGAGCAGGAACGCTTCGATCATGGCCCAGAATTGGGTGTTCGGTGAAGGGCCACTTCGGATTATTTTTCGACCCCGTCCCCCGGCCCCGCCAAGTTGCACGTAGCGGTCACGCAAGGGCGGCGTGGAATGAGCCCTTGGTCCGCAGATGGGCGTATGGCCGCAGTCGGACTCCAGCCAGCCGGAGGCGAGGATGTGACAGCTAGCGGCCTGTTAGAGGCGTAGCGGGCGCTCCCAGACCGGGCCAAAGACCGAGCGGATCGGCTCGATAAGGAGGTCGAACTCCTCGGCCGAGATCACGTCGCGCAGCAGGACCACATCGAGCGCGTTGCCCGTCACGCGATAGAGGCGGCTCGTGATGTAGTGGAACGTGATGCCTTCGGCGACGGTGACATCGATGTCGGCTTCGGTCCACCAGCCCGAGCGCAGCCCGGCTTGCAAGAGGTGATTGCGAGACTCAAACAGGTAGCCGCTCGCCTGCCCCGGCCTGGCGCGGAATTCACGCAGGCGGTCTTCCAGTTCGGTCAGCGGACTCCCATAGCCGGCCTCGGGCATCTCCTCCAAGGCCGCCTCGAGAGCAGCGCGCTCCTCAGCGCTGGACGAGCCGACGAAGGCGTCGAGTTTGCCGGCCGGGATCGCCTTGCGATAGACCGCCGCCCAAAGCTCCGGATCTTGATGTTCGAGCATCGCCGTCTCCTCTCGATCGGCTGGGGTTAACCGCTTGATCGTGCATGGTCATTATCGGCGCGAGCGCTCCGGCCGCAAAGCGGGGCGTACGGACGAAACGCGCCGACGGCCAGAGACCGAATACACCGGGCCGGAGAGAGGAGGAAGAGGGGCGGAAATGGGGAAGGAGTTAGGGAGAAGAGGGGGCGGGAGGGAGAGAAATCAGAAGGATCGGAGAGAGGAGGAAGAGGGGCGGAAATGAGGTCTCAGAAAATGGGGAGAGGACTATAGGTAACCTCCTTTTCGGACCCCGAAAAAAACGGGGCCCGCCGGACCGAGGAGTTAGGCAGTCCCAATAGGTAACCTCCCCGGGCGGTAGGTGGTTTCGGGGATGAGCCGCACGGCGCGGGACGTTTAGGACGAATGAGTGCCTAACTCCCCCGGATCCGTGCCCGGAGCCTCCTCCCCACTCCCCCCGGAAAAGCCCCCGAAACCGCTCCAAAAGTACCATCCCCAAAGCCGCCAGAGGACTATGGGTAACCTCCTTTTCGGTCCCCGAAAAAACGGGGCCCGCCGGACCGAGGAGTTAGGCAGTCCCAATAGGTAACCTCCCCGGGCGGTAGGTGGTTTCGGGCCGTGAATCCAGCCCAGCCGCCGGAGTTTTTCGGAGTAGCCCTTCAGCGAACGCGCAGAGGTTACCTATTGTCGCCCCATGCTGAAGGTCATTGGCGCAAGCCGCAACGCGGTCTCCTACTTAACCGCGAACAAAGAAGGGCCCGAACAGGCCAGCTTGTGGCTGGGTCCTGATGCCGACAAGCTTGGCGTGGGGGGCATGCCGGTCACGGAGCGCGCCCAACTGCCCGCCTATTGGTTACTGGATTTGGCGGTGTGCGCCTAACTGCAAACCTAACGCCCTCGAAGTCGGTGCTGGTAGGAGAAACAACCGGATGAAAAGGCCCGCCGACTAGGGGGCAGACTCCGGCACGACGTGTCTGGCGTGGAATACGGATCCACGGACCGACCGCCCGGTGCGCACCCTTTGGAGAGTCTTTTCTGCGTTTTGGCGTATCCCGAAGCCATGGGGAGCGAAGTGGAAGATTTCTCAACTTTTTTCAGAGTGGCCCTTCAGCGAGCAAGGGCGCCATTCGTAGTGTGTCGTTCGTGCTGCAGCACCTGGACGCGGGCGTAACCCCGCACGAGCATCAGAAAGGATGCATCACCATGACAAAGACGGAACTGCACAAGGTGCTGGTGGGCACGGGCGGATTGGCGGCGGCAAACCAGGTCGCGGGGACAGCCAAGGTCCGACCGGGCCGCACAGGAGGCTCCCTGCTTGGCCATATGGTCGCTGGCACCGGCGCGATACCCGGATTGAGGTTGACGCTGAGGCGGCACGCGTCCGCGTTCGCCGTTGACCTTGCGATGGGCACCGCACCCGGAGTCTTGGCCAAGTCGATCGGCTATGGCGGAGGAGGTGGAGAGTCATGATGCAGGTTTACACAATCGATGAGGCCCGCGTTATCCTGAAAGTCTCACGCGACACCGTCCGGCGGCTCATCAGCCGAGGTCGCATCAAGTGCGTGCGCACTGGAAGATACGGCGGACGCGTGCTCATCTCAGAGCGGGCTCTGGAGGAATTCATGCTTGGCGAAGGGGCCGAGGGAGGTGATGATGAGTTCGGCGTGCGGATCTGAGCGGGGATCGAGGTGTCGGCTCACTCTGCCACCGCGGGACCTCCGGGAACTATCGCCGCTCATCCGATCAGCCCATTGTCCCTAGGTACGTATTCGCCGAGACCGATCTGGTCCGATCCAATGTCACTTGCCTGGCCCGCCAGGCAGGAGGCGCTTGGATCGGACCTTCTCTTGTTCAAGGGCTGGAGCGTTGGTAGCAGGTTTCAACAAGCCTCCCATGATGTGGGCGGCCTCACGGTCCTTGGCCTCGATCACGTGGCTGTAGACGCGAAGGGTGATCGATGGATCGGCATGGCCGAGGCGGCCGCTGACGGTGCGAACATCGACGCCGGCGGCTATCAACTGCGTGGCGGTGAAATGTCGCAGCTGGTGGAGATGCCAGCTCATCCCTAGATCGTCACATACTTTGCGGAAGGCCTGGGTAGGCCAATCCGGGAACCAGGTGGAAGCCCCCGAGGGCTCGCCCGCGAAAAGGTAGGGGTCCTCGATGAGATCGAAACCCGCCTCGACATTTGCCTGCAGCTCGGCTAATTGCGCCTCTATCACTTGTACCCCTAGGTCGTCGAGGGCGACCCGCCGGACCTTGCCGGTCTTGGTGCCCTTGACGATCACGCCGTCGGCGGTTGTGGAGGTGATGCTCCGGCGGATGGTCAGCAAGCTCGCTTTGAGATCGGCGTCGCTGCGCCTTAGGCCAAGGATCTCTCCCCGGCGCGCACCGGTCACCGCCGCGAGCGCGAAGAAAGCGGCCATCTGCCTGCCGAATCTCTTCTCCGCATGTGACACGATTTGTGACACGTCAGAGGGCGAGGGCGCTGTCGCCGGCTTGGCTTGGATGGTCGGGACCTTGGCGAGCATCGCGACGTTTCTGTCCACTTCCCCCCAGCGGAGAGCCTGGCTAAGGGCCGCCCTAATTGTGGCGTGCGCTTGGCGGATCACATAGACGCTGGCACCCTTATCAGCCAGGCCTCGGTAGAGCTGGTCGAGATGCCGGGCGGTCAACTTCTCGACTGGAATGTGGCCGATCGCCGGTCTGAGCTGCTTCTCAATACGCATCGAGTAGTTCTGAATCGACTTGGGAGATAGCGTCGATCTGGAGTTGGCAAGCCACTGATCGAGCAGCTCACCGACGGAGGCGGACTGCCGTCCCTTCTTGCCCTCGGCAGCCTCCTTGTGAAGCCTCCTCAGAGCATCCTCCGCAGCTCGCACCCCACCGCGCACGACTCTCGAGAGCTGGATGCGCTTGCCGGTCACCGGATCTGCGCCCGCATCGACGCGCACCCGCCAGACGCCGGGCTGAGTTTCCTTGATAGTCCCCTTTGCCATGACCAAAGTGTGAAATATATGTGACACGCCGGTGTGGTCGTGCCTTAGGAAAGACTAAAGCCCAGCTCTGAGCTGGGCTTCCTTTGCGCGCTCGGAGGGATTCGAACCCCCAACCTTCTGATCCGTAGTCAGATGCTCTATCCGTTAAGCTACGAGCGCCTGGCGTAGATTCTAACGGGACACGGCTTACGCCTGGCAGCTTGGGCAAGATCTTGGGCACGCAAAATGCGGCCCACCTGGGCTCAGACCTGCGATGCCGCTACCTCGCTAGGGATCAGTCGCCCTGAAAGGGAACGCCGGCCAACGATAGGCTGGCCGTGTGCCAAAGACGATCCCGCGTACGAGCAGAGCTCCGGCTCTCCGTGTTGCGCTGGCCGGGATCCGCTGGAGGGCGGGAGCGTCAGTTGCGCTCTTCCTCGTCGCCACTATTGCCTTTGCGGCCGCAGCGCTCGGACCGCTCTACCTGCGGTCGTCAAAAGGAGCGGTGTTGAGCGGCCTACTGGATAAGGCTTCTCCTCTTACCACCCAACTCGACATCAGCCCGATCAATCTTGCCTTGGCCGGCCAGGTGCATTTCGCCCCGACAACGGCCGAGTTGCAGTCACTGGCCACCCGCATCAGCCGGGATGGGGCGGGCCGCTGGTACGGGACGCCCATCTTCGCCGACACCGCCGGCGCCGAACTCACCCTCACTCATCCGCGCCTGTTCGCCCAAGCGACCATCCTGGCGCGGACCGGACAGTGCGCAAAGCTCACCTTCACAGCCGGCAGGTGCCCGTCCGCAGTCAACGAGATAGCGCTGTCGACGCGAACAGCGGCGCTGATGCAGGTCAAAGTGGGATCCGCCTTCTCCACCTATGTGGCCCAAGCCACCCCGGTGCGGTTCCGGGTGGTCGGCGAGTACCGCGCTCCGTCCACAAATGCACCTTACTGGCAGGGTGTGGACTACTTCGGCTTCGGCACAACCTCGGCCGAAGGCATTTACCGGCTTGACGCGTTCGTGACCGACTTCGCGACGCTGCAAGAGCTCCCCGTCAACGCAACCGCGAACTCGGCGACGTTCATGATGAAGCCGCGATCGCTCCATTACGGAGATGTTGCGACCTTCGAAACCGACTACACCCGATGGAAGAACCTCGCCGCCTACCACGACGGGCGGAACGTCTCCACCAGAACCACGGCCGTCATCGGAGACCTAAGCAGCCAGAGCGGGGTGATGTCCCGATCGATCGCCATCGTGGACTTCGAGGTTGTGGCGCTGGCTCTCGTGGTGCTCTTTTCGCTTGTGTCCCTCACCTCCGACGCAAGGGCTGCCGAGGTCGCCCTCGGCCAGCTGCGGGGATTTCGCCGAATGGCGCTTCTGCGCGCTGCGGCCTTGGAGCCGCTGGCGATTGTCACCCTCGCCGTGCCGGTCGGCCTGGCCGTTGGATGGGCGGCAATTTTGCTCATGTACGGCCCGCTCTTCCCCGCGTATCTCGGCGCGCATCCGACGCTAACGGCTTTGGCAGCGGTCGTAGCGGTGTACATCGGCTCGGCAACAGCCGTCGGACTCGGTTCGCTCGGTCTCCTGTCGTCACGCTTCCACGGTTCGCAGGGCCAATCAGCGAGGGCTCGGATGAGGCGGAACCGGCTCGCGGTAGCGGACGGCGCAGGCGTGGTGCTCGCGATGGCGGGCTTCTTCGAGCTGGTCAACTCGGGTGCATCCAGCACCGGCACGACCAACATCCTGGCGGCGCTCTCTCCGGCTTTGCTGGCGATCGCGGCGGGCATCATCGGTGTCCGGCTCCTTCCCCTTGCCCTTGCCTTGGCTCAGCGATTTAGCCGAAACTCGACTCGCATCGCCCTCTTTCTTTCCAGCCGCTCCCTCGCGCGCCGCTCGGGCCAGGTACGCCAGGTGATCCTGGTCTCCCTGGCCACCGCGGTGGCGATCTTCGCCTTGCAGAGTTGGAATGCGGCGACAAACAACCGGGCCCTTCAGGCGGATTTCATGGTCGGCGCCGCTCACGTTCTGGATGTGGCGCTTCCCCCGAACCTGACTCTCGAACAGGCTGTCAGCCGTGCGGACCCAAGCGGGAAACACGCCATGGCCGTCGTCGAGGTGCAGGCCGCCAGCGGGCGCGTGCTCGCAGTTCAGGCATCCCGGCTGGCAGGCATAATGGACTGGCCCAGGAGCCTTGACGCCGGAAGCGCCGGAGCGATCGCCAAGGCACTTGAGCCCAAGGGCCCGGGATCGCCCCTGGTGATCTCCGGCGCGCGGGCCCTGCTCTTGAAGATCCATGCCGGCCTAAAAAGTAACAGCCCGGTCTCGCTGCAGGTAACCCTTTTCAATCTCACCTCCCAGCAGGAGGTCATAGCACTGAGTCCGCCTCTCGCGGCGGGCACGCACCTCTATCGCTTGGATTTGAGCGGCGGCTGCGCAACTTCATGCGACGTGCAGGAAGTCAGCGTGGTAAACGACAACTCCGTACAGGGGATCTCGGGGCTGTCCGCCAATTTCGATATAACCTCGGCGACGGTACAAGGCGATCACGGTGCCACAGAGCCCTTCAGAGGTTTTCTGCAGGCGGGCAACTGGACCGCCGGCGGTGGCGCGGCGCCCCAGCCCGGAGCGGGTGGGGCGCTGCGCCTGGCAGTCACCGTCCCGGCGGGCGTGATCACGACGCCGGCACTGACCGCCGCTTACCTCTCCAGATCGATACCCGCAGTGACGACATCAGACCTGGCGTCGGCTCTTGGCTTGACCACCAGTCTCGGCCAGCTGAGTGTGCAGGGGTTGGATGGCAATGTTCTCCAGGCACAAGTCACCAAGGTGGTACGGGCCTTACCGGAACTCGGCGGCAACGCCAGCATGATCGACCTCTCCGCGGCCGCCCTTGCGCAGCAGGCGCCCAATCTGAACGCGGTGGATCAGATTTGGACGAACCTGCCCTCCGACGCGCGCCTACTCGCCGCGCTTTCGGCGCTTAAGGTCAAAGTGCTGGGCGACCGCGCTCCTGCCTCGGTCATTCGTGCCTTCGGAGGAACATCCCTGGCGCTCGCGGACGACTTCTTCGTCGTTTGCGCAATGATAGGCCTCATCCTCGTTCTTGGCATGACCCTCTTCGCGATCGTCAACCGGGTTCGCGGGCGCAGCGTTGAGAGTGCGGACCTGATCTCCGTCGGAATCGGCCGGCGAATAATCCGACGGACCTTCCTGATCGAACAGATGGTGGTGGTGGTTCTGGGCCTTGGGGTGGGCACCCTGGCCGCGGTGGTAGCCACAGACGTCGCCCTGCCGTCCGTCCCCGAATTCGCCTCTCTCCCTCCCGGCCCGGCTCTGACCTACGGAATCTCCACCGCACTGGTGCTGGCGGTGATGGTCACCGAGCTTGTCCTTCTGGGTGCTTTTTCAACCATTGGGGCCCGTCTCACCGTCGCGCGAGCAGCCCCCGAACTGCTTCGGGTGGCACCGCAGTGAACAGACGACAGGGAGGGCTGCCCATAACCTGCCAAGACCTCTTCCACATCTATCCCACTGCCGAAGGGGCGCTCGTCGCCTTGCGCGGGATCGACCTCGAGATCGATGCGGGCGCAATGGTGGCCCTAGTGGGTGCGTCAGGGACAGGAAAATCGACCTTGCTAAACCTGATGGGCGGCTTGATCGCCCCGAGCGCCGGATCGCTGTGGATCGGGGATTACCACGTATCGGAAATGGCTCCCACCCAGATCATGGAAATGCGCGCCCACGACGTGGCCCTGGTTCTCCAGGAACCCTCAGCAAATCTTCTCTCCTACGCGACCGCTCTCGACAATCTGCGCTGGGTCCGGCGCAACCTGGGCGATGCGGTGGCCGGCGCTCCACCAGCCGAAGAGCTTCTCGAGCGCCTCGGCCTCGCATCGCTCGCGCACCAGCGCGTAGCCACAATGTCCGGAGGAGAACAGCAACGTGTGGCCCTGGCAAGCGCAATGGCCGGTTCCCCGAGAGTGTTGCTCGTCGACGAGCCCACCTCCCAGCTCGAAGGTGACGAAAGGGAAGTTGTGATCTCCCTCTTGAACAGCATCAACCAGGAGATCGGGGCCACAGTCGTGATAGTCACGCACGACGAAGAGGTGGCGGCGCGTCTTCCCCGGACCGTAGTGGTCCAGGACGGCCGTGTTGCGTTCGAAAGGCGGGCCGATTCCAGGTACGCGGTGGTTGGCACCGACCGGTCGGTTCAGCTTCCCGAGACGTCGGCGGCGGGATTCGAGCGCGGTGCGATGGTGGAGATGGCCGAAGAGGGTGGAGCGATCGTGATACGTCCATCACGCGATTCGAACCCGGATCCAAAATGAGCGTGCTGCGGGCGCGAAACATCGCCTATCGCCGCGGCGGGCGTACGATCCTCGACAGAGTCACCGTCGAAGTAGGACCGGGGCAGATGCTCGCCGTCTCCGGGCCGTCGGGTTCCGGCAAGACGTCATTGCTGCTCATTGCCGCTGGGCTCATGCCCGCCGACGAGGGCGAAGTCTTGCTGGACGGGGTTCCGGTCGCCGAATGGAGTTCGCAAGCGCGTGCATCCATCGGGGTCATCCTGCAAACTTATGGATTGATGCCCTTCCTGACAGCGGAGGAGAACGTGGCTCTACCGATGCAGGCCAGACGCATGCCTCGCGCTGCGATCGAGGAAGCGGCCTCCACGGCACTGGAAGAGGTGGGCTTGGCGGGGACGCGCCACCGACTCGTCTCGGAGCTTTCCGGGGGGCAGAAGCAGCGGGTCGCCCTGGCCCGCGCCATCGCAGGCGAACCAGAGGTGATAATTGCCGACGAGCCAACCTCCGAACTCGACCCCGAGAACCGGGACCGGGTCATCAAGCTGCTGGTCGCCAAGGCAAGCGCGGGCAGCGCCGTCGCTGTCGCCTCGCACGATAGGCATGTGACGGCCGCTTGCCACCGGGTCATCCGGCTGGTTCACGGACACGTGGTCCCCGGCGAGCCACGGCGCTGAGCCGGTCAGGAGCGCCGGGAAGTCAGCGCACCACGGCGCATGGCGGCCCACGCAAGCCTCCAACCAATCATCACGAAAGTGTTAAAGGCGAGCGAGACCGCAATGAAGCTGACGGCGGTGCCCTGGCCGAATATCACCCGCAGAACCTGGCCGAAGGCTACGGTGGCCGCCACTACCACGACACCTGACGCCGCCGATGTCGGGGCCACCCCCCTAAGGCGCACCAGGACATGTCCTACGAGTGCCCCAACCAGGAAGGGAGCGGACACCTCGGCCAGGTTGGCAGCGCTCTCCTGGTGGCCATGGGCGGACAGCCCGATCGCGACGAAAACCAGAACGGCCACCAGGTCGACCAATACGGTCCACTGCTGGGGCCATTCCATGCCTCCACGTGGTCGACTTCCAGCACCGCTGTGGTTCACTCCGCCTCCCGGTTAGGTCGCTCCCCGCCGCCAGTGCTTCCGCCAACTGGAGCCTATGAGTCGATACTAGGAAGAAAGCGGGGGCTAAGCCGCAGCGCCAGAATCTCTGCGATACGCTCGGCCGCAGCAAGGACCTGGGCATCAGCGAAAGCGTGACTGAAGACGGTCATACCAACCGGGAGACCGCTCACCTCTCCGATTGGAATGTTTATCGAGGGTGCACCGGCAACTGCGGCAACCGAGTATCCGGCACCTGAGACGAAATCACCGTTCACGTGATCGATGGTCCAGGCCGGTCCCATCGTCGGGACACACAGGACGTCCACCTCTCCAAGTGTCTTGGAGCGCGATATCGCACCCTCGGCGCGCCTTAGGTTCTCGCTCCGAGCGCGCCGGTAGCCGGCCTCCGTATACCCATGAAGGGACACCGCCGCCTCGAGATGCTCCTGGCCGAAGTACTCCAGCTCTGCCCTGGGATGTGAGGCGTTGAAATCGACGATCTCCTGGATGGAGGCCGCACCCGGAACACCGCGGTCTGCCAGGTAAGCCCCCAGATCGTGGTGCATCTCCCAGATCAGCACGACGAGCTCGTCCTCTTCGCTTATAGAAAAGTCCGTGCCGGTCTTGGCATCCACTGCGTCGACGACCTGGATGCCCGCGCGTTGCAGCGTCTCCAGTGCCGCTTCGAAGACGGTGTCCGCTTTGGGGCTGTAGCCGAAGAAGCCTGACCGTGGCACACCGATCGTGAAGGGGCGCTTGCGAGCCCCGTCAAGCACCGCCTCGAACGTGCCTTTCTTGCCACGCTCGGCTCGCAGCTCGTCAACAAGCGCTCCGAATGTATAAGAGAGATCCTTGGCCGACCTCGCAAAGAGGCCAACGGTGTCTTGAGAGGACGCGATAGGCACCACACCTTTCGTCGGCAGTGCACCATGGGTCGGCTTGAATCCGAAGACGCCGTTGAGCGCGGCCGGGCACAGGATCGACCCGTCAGTCTCCGTCCCCACTGCCACCGGCACATACCCAGCAGCGACCGCAACTGCCGAGCCTGAGCTGGAGCCCCCCGGGCTCCGGTCCAAGCAGTGAGGATTACGGCATTGCCCCCCCACCGCCGACCAGCCACTCGAAGAATGGCTGCCGCGCATGTTGGCCCACTCTGACAAGTTTGTCTTTCCCACGATTACGCCGCCGAGCCTCCGGATAGCCCCAACCACAGGGGCCTCCCGGCGAGGAACGGAGCCGGCTAGCGCCAGCGATCCTGCCGTCGTAGGCAGGCCGGCCGTGTCGATATTGTCCTTGAGCAGGATTGGCACGCCGCCGAACGGGGCGGTTACTCCGGTACTTGCCGGGACGCCGGCCTCGATGGTGGAAATGACCGCGCGCAGCCCCAACGGGCCATTATCCAGCTCAGCTATTCGCGCCAGCGAAGACGCGACCACCTCGGCGACCGAGTAATCGCCACGGAGATACCCCTCGCGCAGGTCAAGGACACCTAGGGATGAGATTCCAAGTTCGCTCGAGCTCACGCGTTCGAGACTAGCCCCGCCCCCTGGCTCGCTGTCGCGAAGGTGCCGGCCCTACCAAAGGGAGAGATCGGCCTCAACGCTTGCCGCCGCCAATGTCTCAGGGCCGATGGCTTCGAGCATGCGGCGCATCTTGAAGTAGTCGTGGGAGACACCTGACACGACCGCCTTGCGATGCGCAAGCACATCGGCCGGAATATCGGATTCGTCGTAACCGAGCAGCGTGATGGCGAAGTCGACGTCGTGGATAACCGGTGCACGAGAAAACAGGGCGGCGCGCTTGATGGCGATCGCACCAACTGCGCGCTCCACATCTTCGAGGTGCTCACCCTCGGCCAATTCCAGCTTGTGCACCCTGATCCGAGCCAGCTTGAGTGCAAAACCACTGTCCGGGCTCGGGGTGCCGAGCATCTTCCCTTGCTCGATCGCGGATACCTTCAGTGGCGCCAGCTCAGAGGGGCGCGTTGGCGTCCAGCCCTCGCCAATGGCAAGCGGTTCCACCGCTCGTAGCTGCGATCCAGAAGCGACCGGGACGTAGTCAGGCTGTGTCACTCAGACCCCCTGGAACTTGGAACAAAATGTGAAGTTATACACTAAAGGTTACCGCCCCGAGGCCACGAGCCAAAATCACCCTGTCGATCATTGCAGCCGCGAGATCCCCGCGCTGCGTAGCAGGCCCACGACGATCGAGTCTAGGAGTGCCTTCCACGAGGCCTCGATGACGTTCGGCGAAACGCCGATCGTGGTCCAGGTGCCGTCGGAGTCGGACGAGTCGATCAGAACGCGAACCTTGGCCCCCGACCCGGAGGAGGAGTCGAGCACGCGAACCTTGAAGTCGGTAAGGTGCACCAGGCCGAGCTTCTCGTAGATGGGCGAAAGTGCCTTCCGCAGAGCCGCATCCAGCGCGTTGACGGGGCCATTGCCTTCGGCTGTAGCGATGTGGCGCTGGCCGTTAACCCATAGCTTCACAGTGGCCTCGGTGGTCGGGCTTTCGCCTTCGCGCAGATCGTTGATCACCCGATAGGACTCGAACTCGAAGAAATCCTGATGCCATCCGGCCGCCTCGCGCATCAAGAGCTCCATCGATCCATCCGCGGTCTCGAAGTGATAGCCCTGGTGTTCCAAGGTTTTCAGATGCTCGAGTACTGTGGCGTTCTGCTCCTGGCTGAGCTCGACGCCCATCTCGCCCGCCTTGATGGCTACCGCCGAGCGGCCCGCCATCTCGGACATGACGAAGCGGGTCCCGTTGCCCACCACCTCCGGATCGATGTGTTCGTAGGCGTCCTTACGCCGAGCGATCGCGCTGACGTGCAATCCGGCCTTGTGGGTGAAGGAGGAGTTACCAACGTAGGGCTTCTGCGGATCAACCGCGATGTTTACCACTTCGGCGACATGCCGCGATACCGACGAGATCAGCCTGATGTGCTCACGCGGAACCGTCTCCACTCCCATTTTGAGCGAAAGGTTGGGTATGGCTACCGAAAGGTCGGTGTTGCCCGTCCTCTCGCCGTATCCATTGATACAGCCTTGAACATGGGTGACGCCAAGCTCCACGGAGAGCAGCGCGTTCGCGGTGGCGCACCCGGAGTCGTTGTGAAAGTGCACGCCGAGTTCGAGGTCAGTCGCGCCACGCACCTCCTTGACGATGCCGGAAACCTCGTGAGGCAGGGATCCCCCATTGGTATCGCAAAGCACCAGGGTGGAAGCACCACCGGCCGAGGCGGCCCTAAGGACGGCCATGGCGAATTCGGGGTTGTTCTTGTACCCATCAAAAAAGTGCTCGGCATCGAAGAAGACCCGGCGTCCTTGGTCAACCAGGTAGCGCACCGACTCCTCAGCCATGCGCAAACCCTCATCGAGCGTTGTCCGCAGCGCTTCGGTCACGTGGTAGTCCCACGACTTGGCAACGATGCAGACGGCCTCGGTCTCCGCCTCGAGCAGGTGGCGCAAGGTCTCGTCGACCTCGACCTTGCCACCCGGCCTCCTGGTGGAGCCGAAGGCAACCAGGGTCGAGATGCCAAACTTCAGCTCGCGTGGGGCGCGTCTGAAGAACTCGGCATCCTTGGGGTTCGCTCCCGGCCAACCCCCCTCGATGAAGGCAACTCCCAAGCGGTCGAGCTGCTCCGCCACCCTCAGCTTGTCGTCGACGGTGAGGGAAATGCCCTCCTGCTGCGACCCGTCCCTCAGCGTGGTGTCGTAGATGTCGACGCTGGAGGGAAGCGCGAAGTCGATCTCAGCCGACATTATCCAGCCAATCGAGGTGGTGTGGATCCTCTCCATGGACCGCGGAGAAATAAGCCTGCTGGATCGCCTTGGTAACGCTGCCCGGCTTTCCATCCCCCACCACACGGTCGTCGACTGAAGTCGCCGGGGTAACTTCGGCGGCTGTCCCACAAAGGAAGATCTCGTCAGCGGTGTAGAGGTCAGAACGCAGAATGTTCTCCGTCTCGACCTTGTATCCAAGGTCGGAAGCCAACGCCATGATGCTGGATTGAGTGATTCCTTCGAGCGCTCCGGCCGAGGTGGGTGGAGTGAGGATCCTGCCCTTACGCACCACGAACAAGTTCTCACCGGTGCACTCTGAGACGTACCCCTGCTGGGAGAGAAGGATGGCTTCGTCGTAGCCGGCCTTTACCGCCTCGACCTTTGCCATGGAGGAGTTGATGTACATTCCGGTACCCTTGGCGGCAGGCGGAAGGGAGTTCGGGTTATGGCGCACCCACGAGCTGATCTTCATGCGGATGCCCTTGGCCAGACCCTCCTCGCCCAGGTAGGTCCCCCATTTCCATGCGGCGACCGCGACGCTGGCCTTGCAGGCCAGCGGGTTGAGTCCCATCTCGCCGTATCCGAGGAAGACGATCGGGCGGATATAGCACTCCTCGAGACCGTTCTCGCGAACGACCGAGCGGATGGCCTCCGCGATGGTCTCCTTGGGAAAGGGGATATCGATCATGAAGATGTGAGCGGAATCATACAGCCGATCGACATGGTCCTTAAGCCGGAATACCGCGGTTCCGTTGGGCGTCTTGTACGCCCGTATCCCCTCGAAGACGCCGGAGCCGTAGTGGAGTCCGTGAGTCAGCACGTGCACGTTCGCCTGATCCCAGGGAACCAGCTCGCCGTCCATCCAAATGACGTTGCTCTTCTCAATTGGCATTGGAAACCCTCTCTGCTATGGCATCCCCGATTTGGGACGTGGTCAATCCAGGCTCAGGTGCGTATTCGGCGAGCACACTAAAGATGGTGTCTGCCGCCTTGCGCTCTCCAAGGAACTCTAACATCAGCCCAGCTGAGCGAATTGCCGCTGATGGATTGGCCTTCCCGGTACCCGCAATGTCGTGCGCGGCGCCGTGCACGGGCTCGAAAAGCGAGGGCCCGGTGCGTGCAGGGTTCAGGTTGGCCGAGGCCGCATGGCCGATTCCGCCTGAGACGGCTCCGGCCAGATCGGTAAGTATGTCACCGAAGAGATTGTCGGTCACGACGACGTCATAACGCGACGGGGATTCCACCATGTAGATGCAGGCGGCATCGACGTGGTTGTACGCGACCGACACTTCGGGGAACTCCTGGGATACTTCGTCGAAGGTCCTCTGCCAGAGATCGCCGGAGAAGGTAAGGACGTTGGTCTTGTGCACCAGGGTGAGGTGTTTACGCTCGCGTTGGGCGGCAAGCTCGAAGGCGAAGCGTACGCATCGCTCGACGCCAAAACGCGTGTTCACCGAACCTTGTGTCGCCACCTCCGCCGTGGTCCCTTTGCGCAGGAAGCCACCCTCGCCGGCATATGTGCCTTCCGTGTTCTCGCGGATCACCACAAAGTCCACCGGGCCGAAGCGTGAGTCACCAACCGAGGGCGGGGTGACGAAGGGGCGGAGATTCACGTAGAGATCCAGGTCAAAGCGGAGTTTGAGGAGCAGCCCGCGCTCGAGAATTCCCGAGGGGACCTCCTTGGAGCCGATGGCCGGGCCAACGGCGCCCAGCATGATCGCGTCGTAACCCTTGAGCTCGGCCAGCACGCCCTCGGGAAGCACCTCTCCGGTGCGCACGTAGCGCGCCGCACCCAGGTCATAGCTGGTGGTGTCCACTTCGACCCCGGTGGCGGCTACCACCTTGATCGCCTCGGCGACCACCTCGGGCCCGATCCCGTCACCGCCGATGAGCGCAATCCTGTACCTACTCATCTCCGCCTTCCTGTTCACTTGAGCCACCATCCGCGGCAACAAAAAAGACCGCCCACGAATCGTGACCGGCCTTCCCAGCTTGTAACCCGTCCCGAGCTACAAGCGGTTCAAATAATAATTACTCGGGTGGCGTCCACGAGGGGCGCCTGCGCCAGTTCTGCTGACACGTCACTCCAATCGGCGACAATTTGGATATACATTAGCAGCCCCGGACCCGGCGGCGCCATTGCGCCTCGGCCGGGCGTCCTGGAGGTCAGAGAGCGGCAGCCCGCCGCCGAAGCTCCACATGGATTCCGTCGTATACCTTGACCGAGGGCAGCAACGACTTGCGCGTCTTTACGACCACGCTGTAGTTGGTATCGACAACGTTTGCCACAGGCACCTCGGTCATCTGCGACAAAAGCTGATAGGCATCGAGCTGATGCAGGCCGTACAGCTCCTGGAACCAGCGCACCATCTCCACCTGAGCGATGCGCCAGGAATCCTCCATTGGGCGGGAGGAGCCGACCACCATAAGAGCGTCGTCCGTCTCCAACCTCGGCCAGAGCGGCCCGCCACCCTTGATCAACTCGACGAGGATAGTGGAGTCCATAGCCCCCTCCACTGCGGTGCCACAGGCCTCGCCCTCGCCTTGACGATAGTGCCCGTCCCCGACTGAAAAGAGCGCGCCCTCCACATTTACTCCCAGATAACACGTGGCTCCCGCCCGCATCTCAGGAGTGTCCATATTGCCTCCGAATCGCTCGGGCACCAAAGATGTGCGCACTTCGCCGGCAGGCGGAGCGACACCGACCGTCCCCAGCATCGGCTCGAGCGGCAGCTCGACCGAGAAGTCCCCAAAACGCGCCTGGAACCCGACGGTGTTACGGCTCCGGTCGAGGTGGTAGATCCAGGTGGTGTCCGGAAGAGCATCCTGGAGGGTCGCCGTCCGATCGGTGGAGGTCAGCCCTCCAAAGAACGGCATCGCGGCCGAGACCCCCCAGTCCCTGGCGGGCTTGAGGTCGACCACGTGCAGTACGAGAGTGTCGCCGGGCTCGGCCCCCTCCACGTAGAACGGCCCGGTCTGCGGATTCACGTAGCGAAGGTCGACCTTCTGGGAGGAGAGGTCGGTGCTCTGGCGAAGCGTGTGGTTGAACGCGTCCTCGGACCACAACTTGAGGAGGTCGCCCGGACGAACCTTCAACGCCGGGGTATTGCCCCCAAAGGTATAGACCAGCTGCTCTCGGCTGGGCTTGAACTCAATGACGTCCATCTCGTGACCTCTCAGTTTGTCCTTGGGCCCGGGCCGACCATTACCGCTCGCGTACTCTAACCATCGAGCGATCGAGCTTGGCGACGTCGTCCACACCCAATAACACCATCTGCGTGGTGATGTCTTTGGTGAGGATCTTCATCGTTTGCTCGACGCCTGCCTCGCCGCCCGCCATAATCCCGTAAAGGTACGCTCGACCCACGAAAACCGCCTTGGCCCCCATGCAAAGCCCGGCAACTATATCGCCACCGGACATTACCCCGCCGTCGATGAAAACTTCGACGTTCTCGGGCACCGCCTCCAGGACCCCAGGGAGTATCTCCAACGGGACCGGCGCGCGGTCCAGCTGGCGGCCCCCATGGTTGGAGAGGAGCACGGCGTCGGCTCCGGCAGCAGCGACCCTCGCGGCGTCCGAGGAGCTTTGCACCCCCTTGATCACAATCGGCCCGTCCCACTCCGAGCGGAGCCACTCCACGTCGGCCATGGTGAGTTGCGGATCAAAAACCTGGCCGATCAATTCCGCCACGGTTCCCCCCGTCGATGAGAGGGAAGCGAACTCCAGCGGCGGCGTGGTGAGCAGGTTGAACCACCACCCAGGATGCAATGACATGTCCATGAGGGTCTTAACGGTGAGCCGCGGAGGAATGGAAAAACCGTTGCGCACGTCTCTCAGACGCTGTCCGGCCACCGGCGTATCCACCGTCAGGATCAGGGCATCGTATCCAGATTCCTTGACCCTCGCGAGCAGCTCGCGGGAGAAGGCCCGATCCCGCCAGATATAGAGCTGGAACATCTTGCGTCCACCGGGAACGGCCCGGCGCAGCTCCTCCGGGGAGGTGGTTCCAAGGGTGGAGAGAGCGTAGTGGACTCCGTGGCGGGCGGCCACCCGGCCCACCGCCACTTCGCCCTCGTGGTTCATCATGCGCGTAAAGCCCGTCGGGCCAAAGACGAAAGGCCAGTCGCTCTCGACGCCGAGAATCGTGGTCCGGGTTTTCACATTGGCCACGTCAACCAGAACCCGGGGCTCGAACTCGATCCGCGAGTAGAGATCACGTTGGCGTGCCAGGGTGATCTCACTCGCGGCCGAGCCATCCACGTAGTCGAAAACCGCCAGCGGCGTTCGCCTGCGGGCCAGCTTGCGCAAATCCCAGATGTCAGCACATGCCTCGACACGCGCACGCGAGTAGTCCAAACGAGGGGCGCGGATGCTCAGGAAATCGGAGACGTCGTTCCACTTCGGTACGTGCCTGAGCTTGAAGGGGTTCTGGGGCAACGGTCCACTCTCGGAGCCCGCCGCGTTTCGTACCCGGTCGGCGGCCATCTCAGAACTGGATTCCGCGAGTGAGTGCACCATCCACTACCAGGTTGGTGCCCGAGATCCTTCCAGCGCGAGGGCTGGCCAGAAACGCCACGGCGTTGGCGGTGTCCTGAGGCGATCCCATACGGCCGGTTGGATTGAGGTCCATGGCCATCCTGAAGAGTTCCGGATTTCCCTGCTCGATGCTCTCCCAGACGCCGCCGGGGAAGTAGGTATTGCCGGGCGAGACCGTATTGGCACGTATCCCCTTTGCCGCATGGGCGAAGGCAAGATGAGCCGTGTAGGCAATGATCGCCGACTTCACGGTGCCGTACGGACCTCCGGCAAAGTCAACCTCGCGTCCGGACACGCTGGATATGTTGATAATCGAAGGTGAAACGCTTCGCTCGAGATGGGGCAGCGCCGCCTTGCAGACGTGGACCGTGCCCATAAGGTCGACTGCGATCGAGGTCTGCCAGTTCTCTTCGCTCTCGGGGATGGCCAGGGCGCTGACGTTGTTCACGACTATGTCTATTCCTCCGAAGGTGGAGGCCGCCTCCTCAACCCAGCGAATCACGCCTTCGCCATCGGCCACGTCAAGGACCGTACCTCTGACGGGGGGCCATCTGCCCGCGAGATCCTTCTCCGTGCGGCGAACCTCGTCCTGGTTGCGCGCGCAAAAGGATACCTTGGCGCCCTCCTCGAGAAGTGTCTCGACGATCGCCCTCCCAATGCCCCTGGTGCCTCCGGTGACCAGAGCCGACTTGCCACTTAGCTGGAGATCCATCTTGGCTTTCCTGTGCCTTCCGGGAACGAGCGACCGGTTGGCCGGGCGGACCTACCCGGATCGCTCAGGTAATTCAGAACGGGAAAGGCGCAGCAACGCCACAACCCAACGTTGACCACGGCTTCCTTTGCCAATGATAGTTAATTCTCACGGCCCGGAAAGGCCGTGGCAAAGGAGGATCTTGGAGGTAGGCGTCAGGCGAAGACTAGGAGCCGACCGAAACTATCTCCACCTCGAGCATCCCACCCGGGGCCTGGTAGGAGACGACCGATCCGGCCTTACGGCCGACCAGTGCCTGGCCAAGCGGGCTCGAGGGCGAGAGTGAGGCCAGCCCGGGACGTTTCTCCTCGATAGAACCGAAGAAGTACGTCTCGAGGTCTTCGTCGCCCATGTATCGCAAGGTAACAGTGCAGCCGACCGAGACTTCGTCGAAGACGGATACCTCATCCACCACGATCGCATCGCGGAGAATTGCTTGGATCTGGCGGATGCGGGCCTCCATCTTGCCCTGGGTGTCCTTGGCGGCGTGGTAATCGCCGTTCTCGCTGAGGTCCCCGAGGGCACGCGCCGCCTCGATCACCTTGGCAATCTCTATGCGGCCGCGCGTTGTGAGCTCTTCGAGTTCCTCCACGAGGCGGTCGTAAGCTTGTCTGGTGAGTGTCTCTGCCACGCACCCAGGATAGTCGCTGGGGCCTCCACTGGGTGTTGCGCCGGGCCTTCAGGCGCCATCTTGTATGCAATCTTGCACAGAATGGGGGCACTTATGGCTCCAGCGAAACTATTCTCAAAGAGAAATACGGCCCCGTTCACCCTCGCGGAATCGTGCGGCCGGCCCGACACCGAGGAGTAGGCATGGCAGGCAAGACCCTGAGTGAGAAGGTGTGGGATGCCCACGTGGCCCACCACGGCGACGGAGAGCCGGATCTCCTTTTCATCGACATGCACCTGGTGCACGAGGTAACCTCTCCGCAGGCTTTCGACGGCTTGCGCATGGCCGGGCGCCGAGTGCACCGCCCGGACCTGACGGTTGCCACCGCGGACCACAACGTACCCACTATGGATATCGACAAGCCGGTCGCCGACCCCATCTCCCGGCGACAACTCGAGGTACTCGCCGCCAACTGTGCCGAGTTCGGCATAACCCTCTATCCGATGGGAAGCCGCAACCAGGGAATCGTGCACGTGATCGGCCCCGAGAAGGGCCTCACGCTCCCCGGAATGACCATCGTCTGCGGCGACAGCCACACCGCGACGCACGGAGCTTTCGGTGCCTTGGCCTTCGGAATCGGAACGTCCGAGGTCGAACACGTTCTCGCCACCCAAACACTTCCGCAGGTTCGCCCGGGAACCATGGCCGTCGAGGTTGACGGCGACCTGCCGACGGGCGTAACCGCCAAGGACCTGATTCTGGCGATTATCGGCCAGATCGGCACCGGCGGCGGAATCGGCTACGTCATCGAGTATCGGGGCGAGGCCATCCGTAAGCTTTCAATGGAAGCCAGGATGACCATCTGCAACATGAGTATCGAGGCAGGCGCGCGCGCCGGCATGATCGCCCCGGACGAGACCACTTTCGCATACATCGAAGGGCGGCCTTACGCGCCTAAGGGTGAGGCACTCGAGGAGGCAAAGCATTACTGGCGTTCCCTGGCAACCGACGAGGACGCATCCTTCGACAAGGTTGTGCACATTGATGCCTCCGCGCTCGTCCCCTATGTCTCCTGGGGCACCAACCCCGCACAGGTGGCGCCGATCACCTCCTCGATTCCCGACCCCGCCGGCTTCGAGGACGCCGCGTCGCGGGAGGCCGCCAGGCGTGCGCTGACCTACATGGGGCTCGAGGCCGGCACCCGCCTTGCAGACGTGGAAGTGGACACCGTCTTCATCGGCTCCTGCACGAACTCGCGCATAGAGGACCTAAGGGCAGCCGCCAAGGTTCTGGAGGGGCGAAAGGTTCGCTCCGGCCTTCGGGCACTGGTGGTCCCCGGATCCGGCCTGATCAAAGCGCAGGCCGAGGAGGAGGGCCTCGATCGGATTTTCACCGAAGCGGGATTCGAGTGGCGCCAGGCGGGATGCTCCATGTGCCTGGGCATGAACCCCGACACTCTCAAGCCCGGAGAGCGCTGCGCCTCCACCTCCAACCGGAACTTCGAAGGGCGGCAAGGCAAGGGAGGCAGGACGCACCTCGTGTCGCCCGAGGTTGCGGCGGCCACCGCGGTAGCCGGGCACTTCGCAACTCCAGCGGACCTTTAGCCGAGCACGCCAGAAAAGAGCACGAAGCAATGGAAAAGATCACCAAGATAACCGGACGAGGCGTGGCGCTCGAGCGAAGCGACGTCGACACCGACCAGATCATCCCCTCAGACTGGCTGAAGCGCGTCGAGCGCACCGGGTTCGGCGCCGGCCTGTTCCAGGAATGGCGCGAGGACCCGTCCTTCGTGCTCAACGACGACGCCTATTCGGGTGCGAGCATCCTGGTGGCGGGACCCAATTTTGGCACCGGGTCCTCCCGCGAGCACGCGGTGTGGGCCCTGGTGGACTACGGCTTCAAGGCGGTTGTCTCGCCCAAGTTCGGAGACATCTTCTACAACAACTCCACCAAGGCGGGCCTAGTGCCGGTGGTGGCCCCACTTGAGGCCGTCAATGCGCTGCAAGCGGCCATCAAAGAGGACCCCTCCATCGAAATATCCGTCGACATCCAAGGGCTGCGCCTGAGCTGCCCGGCCGCCGCGGTGGACGTGGAGTTCCCCATGAATGAGTTCACGCGCTACCGTCTGATCGAAGGGCTCGACGACATCGGCCTTTCACTACGGTACGCGGCCGACATCGAAGCCTACGAGTCGGCTAGGATGCCGTGGCTTCCCTCCCTGCCGCAGGTATAGCCCTGGGCTGTCGCATCACGAGGTAGACGGACGCAAAGACGATCGCCGCGCCGGCGATGAAACTCGCACCGAGCTTGTCGCCGGCAAACAGCACTCCGGTGATCACCGCCACAACCGGGATCACGTAAGTGACAACGGAGGAGGCGGTTGCTCCTAGCGAGCGCACTACGCGGTGGTACATCAGAGTCGCCAGGCCGGTCTGCACCGCGCCGAGCACAAGCACGGCGGTCAACGCCACCACGAGCGAACCGCGTTTGGCCGGCGCATGGAAGACGGGTACGAACGGGACGGCGAGCACAGCCGCGAAGGCGATCTGGCCAAGGGCGGCGACCTTTGCCGACCCCGAACCATGGCCGAGGTACTTCCTGGTGAATACGAATCCGTAGCCGTAGAAAGCGGACGCCGACAGCACCACCAGACTTCCGACCAGCTCGCCGTGTGCGCCTGGCCGGCTGCTCCAGGGCTCGAGAATCAGGGCGACGCCCACGAAGCCGAAGACCAGTCCCAGCACCTTGGAAAAGGAATCCCTCTCCTCGGCGATGAAGATTCGGGCGAAGATGAAGGTGAAGAGAGGGGTGGCGGCGTTCAGCATGCCGGCGGTGGCAACCGAGGTCCGCGTCTCGCCCCAGGATATGAGCAGGTACGGCACGGTCGAGGCCACCAGCGCTTGGCCGGGCAGGTACTTGAGATAGGCGCCGTAGCTCCGCATGTCGCGCCTTGCTTGTGGATCGGCAAGGACAGCTGCAGCCAGAACCGCGGTTCCGGCCACGGTCCGCACCAAGACGACCACCGCCGGGCTGAAGCTTTCCAGCCCGATGGCGATCAGCAGGTACGAGATTCCCCAGAGCACACCGAGCAGGACCAGCTCAACGCGTGCGTCAAGGCGCACTACAGGCGCTCGACCACATAGTCGATCGCGGCAACCAGCTTCTCAACGTCTTCCGGGTCAACTGAGGGAAAGACGGCAATGCGCAGCTGGTTGCGGCCAAGCTTCCTGTACGGCTCGGTGTCGACCACGCCGTTGGCCCGCAGGGTGCCGGCGACGAGCTTGGCGTCGATTCCGTCGGAGAAGTCGATGGTCGTCACCACTTTTGAGCGCATGGCGGGATCCTTCACGAAAGGCGTCGCGAACTTCGAGGATTCAGCCCAGGAGTATACGGTAGACGACGAGCGCTCGCTTCGCCCGGCCGAGAAGGCAAGGCCGCCGTTAGCAAGCATCCAGGAGACCTGCTCGTTCATGAGAAAGATCGTCGCGAGCGCCGGCGTGTTGTAGGTCTGGTCTTGAAGCGAGTTGTCAATTGCGGTGACCAGGTCGAGCGCCGGAGGGATGTATCGGCCGGAAGAGGCTATGGAACGAGCACGCTCGATCGCCGCCGGGGACAAAGCCGCCACCCAAAGGCCCCCGTCGGAGGAGAACGCCTTCTGGGGGGAAAAGTAGTAGCAGTCGAACTGCGTGGGATCCACCACCAGGCCACCTGCGCCGCTGGTGGCGTCCACCGCCACCAGGCCACCTGCGCCATCAGGACGGCGAATCTCCATGGCGACACCGGTGGAGGTCTCGTTATGGGTCAGGGCGTAGAGGTCAATCTCCTCGTTCGCCTCCGGCAGTGGGTGTGAACCCGGCTCGGAAAGGATGATCTGGGGATCCTCAATGAACGGCGCCTTCTTGGCGGAGGCCGCGAACTTGGAGGAGAACTCGCCGAAGGAAAGGTGCTGGCTCTTGCGCTCTATGAGCGAGAAGACGGCCGTATCCCAGAAGTAGCTGGCGCCTCCGTTGGCCAGCACGATCTCATAACCTTCGGGCAACGAAAAGAGTTCGGAGAGCCCGCGCCGGAGCGAACCCACCACGGATTTGACTGTCTTCTGGCGGTGAGAGGTCCCCAGGTAGTCCTGCCAATGGCCAGCCAGCGCATCGACCGCCTCCTGGCGAACCTTGGAAGGCCCGGAGCCGAAACGGCCGTCTCGGGGGAGGAGCTCGGCGGGGATTACGATGTTGCTGTTGACTTTGTTGTCGCTCATTTCCAGCCGTTTCAGTTCAGGAGGTTCCGGTGACCACAGAGAGCAGGGTGCGCATCTCCGCCCGCGTGGCGTCCGTCGCTGAGTCTGCGACTCTTGCCATCGATGCGAAGGCAAAGGCCCTGAAAGCGGCGGGAGTCGACGTCATCGGTTTCGGTGCGGGGGAGCCTGACTTCCCAACTCCACCCTTCATCGTAGAGGCCGCTGCCAGGGCATGCGCCGACCCCAAGAACCACCGCTACACCCCCACCGCCGGCCTTCCCGAGTTGCGCGAGGCGATAGCCGCAAAGACGTTGCGCGACTCCGGCCTGACGATCGAGCCCTCCCAGGTCCTGGTGACCAATGGCGGGAAGCACGCCATTTACAACGCTTTCGCGACGCTGCTTGACCCCGGGGACGAAGTTCTCGTGCCCGAGCCATACTGGACCACCTATCCCGAGGCCATTCGCCTGGCCGGAGGGGTCCCGGTCTTCGTGCCCTCCTCCGTCTCCTCCGGATACAAGGTCACCCCGGCCGACCTCGAACGCCATTTGAGTCCCCGCACCAAGGTGTTGCTCTTCGTTTCGCCGTCCAACCCGACGGGAGCGGTCTACAGCCGTGCCGAAACGGAGGCCGTCGCGGCCTTCGCGGCCGAGCAGGGCCTTTGGGTCCTCGCGGACGAGATCTACGAGCACCTGATCTACGACGACGCCACCTCCACCTCGATCGCCACCGTGGACCCCCGCGGCATGGATTACACGGTGATCGTCAACGGCGTCGCCAAGACCTATGCAATGACGGGATGGCGGGTTGGCTGGATGGTCGGGCCAAAAGACGTGGTCACCGGAGCCATTAACCTGCAATCTCAAAGCACCTCCAACGTGAACAACATCGCCCAGCGCGCGGCCGTCGCCGCACTCACCGGCGACCAATCCGAGGTGGAAGTGATGCGCCAAGCCTTCGATCGCCGGCGCCGGCTGATCGTATCGCTACTGCGCGATATACCCGGAGTGGTCTGCCCCATGCCCGAAGGCGCCTTCTATGCCTATCCCGAAGTGGGCGGACTTATGGCGCGTGACTACTCGGGCACCAGGCCGACCAACTCCAGCGAACTGGCGGCGGTCATCCTCGATCAGGCCAAGGTCGCGGTCGTCCCGGGCGAAGCATTCGGAACGCCGGGCTTTTTCAGGCTTTCCTATGCGCTCTCGGATGCTGACATCGAAGAGGGCATCAAACGCGTCACCAAGCTTGTCGAGCAGGCCGGATAGCTCCTGCCCTCAGGTGAGCGGATGGGGGGCGCCATAACGGTTGTCCCCCGCTTCCCCACGCGAGGCCAGCATGACCAGGACAACGATCCACCCCACCAGAGGCACGAGGTTGAAGAAAATCCATCCACCGCTGTGGCCCGTGTCGTGCAGCCTCCGGACCGTCACGGCCAGCCCGGGTAGTATCAGCGCCAGATCCAGCAGGTAGATCAGGACGGCCCCGAGACGGCTCCCGCCGAGCAGATAGTTGATCGCGGCCAGTGCAATCAGCGAGGCGAGGGTATACCACCAGTACTCGGCCCTGCTCGCCCGTCCTGAAAAAGTGGCGTACTGCCCGAGTACGCTGCGTACCGCCAGACCGATCATTCCCACCTCCGTCTTCGAGCTTGCCCGCCGGCACCGCCGGGCCCGGGAGGGCTCGCATGCCTTCCGCCAATCGCGCTCCGTCAGTTAGGCTTGTGTCAAAGCCGGAATCCGCGTCAGGTCCCCGGCTTGGGCCTCCCCACCAGCCCGAATTTAGCGCACACGACCTAGCCCCCCTGGAGAATTAAATGGCAAGGATTCTGGTCACCGAAGAGATAGCCGAGAGCGGCCTCGACCTGCTCAGAGCGGACGGCCACCTCGTGGACGTCCAGCTCGGCCTCTCTGCCGAGGAGCTCCTCCGTGCGGTGCGCGGAGCCGAGGGGCTGATAATCCGCTCCGCAACCAAGGTGACCCAGGAGGTAATCGACGCGGCCACTGACTTGGTAGTGGTCGGCCGTGCCGGTATCGGCCTGGACAACGTGGACGTGAATTATGCCACAAAAAGGGGGGTGATGGTGGTGAACGCGCCTCAATCCAACATCCTTTCCGCGGCCGAGCTCACCGTTGCGCTTCTCCTGGCCCAGGCGCGCAACGTGCCCCAAGCACATGCGGCACTGGTGAACGGGAAGTGGGAACGCTCCAAGTGGGAAGGTGTTGAGCTATACGGCAAGGTCCTCGGAATCGTCGGCCTCGGACGCATCGGCGCCCTCGTCGCACAGCGGGCGCTCGCCTTCGGCATGAAGCTGGTCGCCTACGACCCCTACATCGCCAAGGAGCGCGCCAAGCAGATGGGCGTGGAGATGATGGACCTGAATGAGCTCATGACCGTCTCGGACTTCGTCACCGTCCACCTGCCCAAGAGCAAGGAGACTGCAGGCCTGATCGGCAAGGAGGCGCTCGCCAAGGCGAAGCCGAACGCCAGGATCATCAACGTCGCCCGAGGTGGGATCGTCGACGAGGAGGCCCTCTACGAGGCAATCGTCGCCGGACGCCTCGGTGGCGCCGCACTCGATGTATTCGCGAGCGAGCCCTGCACTACCTCCCCCCTGTTCGAACTGCCCAACGTGGTGGTGACCCCACACCTGGGAGCGAGCACGGCCGAGGCCCAGGACAAGGCGGGGGTGACAATCGCGGAGCAGCTTCGTTTGGCCTTCGCCGGCGACTTCGTTCCTTTCGCCGTGAACGTGAACGCGGCCGAGGTCCCCGAGCAGGTGAAGCCCTATCTCGCCGTCGCCGAGGCGCTAGGGCGCTTCCTGGGATCGCTCGAGGGCGGGCTCCCCGAGAGTGTCGAGATCCAGTATCAGGGGCAGCTGGCCGGAGGGGACACCCGCCTGCTAAAGCTCTCCGCCCTGAAAGGAATCTTCGGCGCCGGCACCAACGAGCCCGTGTCCTACGTGAACGCCCCGCAGATCGCCGAGGAGCGAGGGCTGGAGGTACGCGAGAGCTTCAACGAGACCTCCAAGGACTACGTCAGCCTGCTCACGCTGACCTCGACCCACCACCAAGTGTCGGCCACAGTGGCGGGAGCCTCGAAGGAGGCAAGGATCGTAATGATCGACGGTCACCGGGTGGAGATTCCGCCCGCACAGTACATGCTGGTGGTCAGAAACGACGACGCCCCCGGAAAGATCGGCTTGGTGGGGATGATCCTGGGGGATGCAGGCTACTCCATCTCCTCCATGGCCGTTGGCCCCTCCGACGACGGCGCTACCGCGCTCATGGTGCTCTCCCTCTCGGCGGCGGCTACGCCCGAAGTGATGGCGGAGATCTCCGCGGCGCCCGGGATCATCTATGCGAAGGCGGTCACCTGCACCGAGTGACAAGCGGCCCAGCCGCTTGCCCCGGGGTGACTTTGGAGGTTCACCCCGGGCTGCGCGAACCATAATTGCTAGGATCGCGATAGATGGCGCCGCGGAACCCCCGGCCTTCCGCGGCAATCTCTTTCGAGGGGTTCATGCGCGTGCAAAACAGTGGCAACGCTTGGATCGTTGCGATGGTGGGCTGCACAGCGCTGGTCATATCGGTACTCGCTTCGGTCGCCACCACCACCTCGCTTAAGCAGGCAGAAGAAAAGGCTCCACTGCCGACAGCGAGTTCCGCATCCACCACGTCTACCGCTCTGGCGACCGCAGGCGAGCAGGCTCCGTCGCCGCCGAAAATGTCGCCTCAAATGCGCTCGGCGGCCGAGGCCGCCGCTCAGGCCTTTCCCTGGCCGGCACGACTGGTTGCGGGACTGGCGCCGAATCAATACTTCAGTGCGCTGATGCAGCAGGGTGCGGCAAGCCGCTACGCCTTCGCCGAAGTCAGCCAAACCGCGCCTTCGGGCAATGCGACATACCTGGCTGACATCGACCTCGCGACGGGCGCCATCGACCTCGGCCAAAGGACCAGCGGCGTGCCGACCCAAGTCGGCTCCGAGATAAGCCTCTCCGTCCCGGCGACCACGACCTCCCACGGCCGGCCGGTCGGACCATGGCACCTTTCATGGATTCAGCCGGGCTCCCCACGAGCGAGCGGCGACCTCGTGGTCCCGGCCGCAGGCGATGGTTGGTGGCGGCCGGCCGCCTCCCAAGTCGACGAGCGCGCCTCAGGTTACATCTGGGCCTCCTGTGCGAACGAGATCTTCGAGGTGAACCTGGCCACCGGAACGACATCGCATATCATCACCTTCAATGCTGCCGGCTCGGCCAGCGCCGTAGGCAAACTCGATTGCGCCACCAAGGCAGCCACCCCCCAGGTGCAAAACCCGGCGCTCAGCATCGGCGGACGTGAAATATACGTCCCGGTCGACTACCTGACGGCCGATGCCACGGCGCGAGCCCCCGTACGAATCTTCGAAGTGGGCCTGCCCGATGGGCGCATCCGAGGCGAGGCGACATTGCAGGATGCCATAAACGGCCCGTCACTGGCGCCGGTGCCCGGCGGGGTCTGGGCCAGCTGGAAGGGCGGCATGATGGGCGGAACCGACCTGCTCTCCGACCACGGACTGACTGTCGTGACAAACTGGTACCCCAAGGGTGCCACACCGTATCCGGTCTGGGCGGTTCCCACACCCGAGGTGACCTGGATCCAATCCGCCGCAGTGATCTCCTGTGTCCCTCCGGGAGGCACGCAAGTACTGGCCAGTGCCGCCATTCCCGTTCAGGATCCGGGGCTTTACGCCACGGGCATATGGAATGGCCGCCTCTTCGCGACCGAGGGGCCGGCGCTTCTTGAGATCACTCCGCCGGCATCCTGTAAGGCCTAACCGCCAGACCCCTCTTGCATGCTTGGCGCGACTGACGCTATGCTCTAGGCCAGTGACAACGCAGATCTTCACCGCGCTACTACTGACCTGACAGCGAGCTCGCCAAAGAGCCAGCTCGCCTACGCCTCCTGCTCCCAATGGGACAGGGGGTTTTTTATTTGTCCGGCCAAGGCGTGAACCGGATCTGCACACGGAGAAAGGCAACCAATGGCGCAAGGCCAAGAACAAGAGAAGCTGATCATCTTCGACACCACACTTCGGGACGGCGAGCAGTCGCCCGGCATTTCCCTCGATGCCACCGAAAAGCTGGAAATCGCGGAGCAGCTCGCGCGCCTAAACGTCGACTACATCGAGGCCGGCTTCCCGGTTGCCAGCCAGGGGGACTTCGAAGCCGTGCGGATGATCGCCGAGCGAGTGGAAGGACCAGCCATCGCGGCGCTGTCACGCACCCACCTCTCGGACGTCGACCGCTGCTGGGAGGCGCTCAAGCCCGCGGCCAGGAAGAGGATCCACGTCTTCATCTCCACCTCGCCCAGCCACATGGAATCCATGCTCAAGATGACCGAAGCCCAGGTGCTGACCGAAACCCGCGCCGGTGTGGCCCGCGCACGGGGATACACCGAAGACGTCGAGTTCTCGCCTCAGGACGCTACGCGCACGCCACTCGATTTCATGATCGAGGTACTGCAGGCCGCGGTCGACTCCGGAGCTACGACCCTGAATGTCCCTGACACAGTCGGCTACGGGATACCTTGGGACTTCGGTGCCCTGATCGGTTACGTGCGCAAGAACGTCAGCGGGGACTACATGATCTCCACCCACTGCCACAACGACCTGGGGTTGGCCACCGCCAACTCCCTGGCCGGCGTCCAGGCAGGGGCGAGGCAGGTCGAGGTTTGCGTAAACGGACTTGGCGAGCGGGCCGGTAACGCCGCGCTTGAAGAAGTGGTAATGGCGGTGAAGATCCGCTCCGACATCTTCCAGGGCCTCACCACGCAGGTACGGACCGAGGAGCTGGCGCGCACCTCCCGGATGGTGGCCCGGCTGACCGGCTATCCGGTCCAGTACAACAAGGCGGTGGTCGGGCGCAACGCCTTCGCGCACGAGTCCGGCATCCACCAGCACGGGGTTCTGGCCGACCGCTCCACCTATGAGATTATCGACGCCGAGAGCGTGGGGCAGAAGAGCTCCCAGATCGTGCTGGGCAAGCACTCCGGGCGCCACGCCTTCTCTGACACCTTGACCAAGATGGGCATCAACATCAAAGGTGACGCCCTGAACGCCGCCTTCACCCGCTTCAAGGAGCTGGCGGACCGCAAGATGGACATCACCGAGGCGGACCTCGAGGCGATCGTCGCCGAGGAGCTCGGCACGGTGGCCACCGACGCCTTCTCCCTGGAGGAACTCAAGGTTTCCGGCGGAACCGTGGGTACGCCCCAGGCGACCGTAGCCATTTCCTCGGCGGCGGGCCGGGTGGAAGCGACAGCCGAGGGCAACGGCATGATCGATGCAGCGGGCCAGGCAATCCAGAAGGCGACTTCCATCAGCGCCAATCTGATCGGCTTCTCGGTCTCCTCGATAACGGGTGGCGTTGATGCAATCGGCGACGTAGTTGTCCAGCTCGAATCCGATGGGGTAAAGGTCTCGGGCAAGGGGATCTCCACTGACGTGGTGGAGGCTTCTGCGCGCGCATATCTGAATGCCATCAATCGGCTGCAGCGCGCGCTGGTCCGCCGCGAGGCGGCCGAGCGCGAGGTCGGTCCCTGATCCAAAGGGCTCTTTAGCGCCCGTGTCGTAGCCGCGACCTCACCACCAACCTCAGGTGGTGAGGTCGCGGCTCGCCTTTTCCGACACCTTGGCAAGCTCCTCCACGAATTCGCGCAAGACCTCTTGGCGGTGCATCCTCCGCAGTGAAACCAGGTAAGGGTTCATGACCGTGGAACGAAGCACGACGATGCCGGAGCGCGGATAGGCCTCGGCGAAGTCCCCGATGCCGGCCGCCTTTGCGAACCCATCCAGGGCGGGGGCCGGATAGGTGGGCTCCGAGAAGACCGTCTTGGAAAGGAAGAAGGGCTGGGAGTAGCTGTAGTTGCGCTGTCCGGCCTCCGCCCGGATCGCAAAGCTCTGGTAGACCCTCTCTGTGAGGTCGTTGAAGCGATCCAGCGTCGTTCCGCCCTTGGGGGTGATCCCGAAAATCACGATATTGGTGTCGGGCGGGACAGGATCCGTCCCTTTGCGCGCAAAGGTCACCACCTCGAAGCTGCGGGTCCGGTCGACCACCCCAAGAGCCTCATCCAGGTGGACAAGCCACTCGTAGAGCTCACGCGAGGCAATCCAGGAGCTCCGCACTATCGCGCCGTGATTGACCCTGTCAAGTGGGAGCAGCTCGGTGTTGAGCCAGAGTGCCGTCGCCGGGAAGCTCGGGCGCGATCCCTCAAGAGTGTAGGGAGCGAAGGCTTCGGTAGCGATGTCCCCCGCCTTGCCGAGGCTGGACGGTGACGTCGGCTCCACCAGGTGGCGAGGTGGGACGTGCACCACCCTGGAGTCGGCCATGGAGGTGATGTAGGGCGCCTTTTCCCTCACCAGCAGCCGCACCCAGTCATTGCGAAACGCCACGGCCCCACAAGGGTAGTTGACATAACCCATCTTGTGGGGATCCACGGTAACCGAATCCGCCTCGCTCATGGACTCGAGCGCTCCCACCACATCAGGATCATCGAAGCTCACCCTTACCTCGGTACGGAAGAAGAGTTCGGACATCTCCCGGTAGTCGAAGCGGGCCAGTTCCAGCTCGATCGTATCCGCCACGTCCTGGGCTGCGCGGGCGGACCTGACGGCCGGATCGGCTCTCTCGGTTGCATGGCGCAGCCGGTCGGCGGAGACGGGGCCACCCCCGGCCAGCTCGCGCGCCAGTTCGGCGCAGGTTGTTATCGCCTGATCAAGGTCCTTCTCCTTGACCTGCGTGGCCAGCAGGCGCAGCAGCCGCTCGCAGCGCTCCGCGTCCTGGGGTGCAATCGGCGAGACCGAGCAGGCCTCCTGCAATGTCTCGACCACGGCCGGGGCGTATTCGGAGCGGATCCAGGCCGCGTCCGCACCTTCGCGATCCCGCTCGGCTATGGGAAGCCGCCCCGGCCCGGCAAGCCAATCCACCAGGGCCGAGGCGACCCGATGGAAGCGCTCCTCGACCGACTCGAGCAGAAGGGTGCGGAAGAAGCCGCCCCAGGCGGCGTCGATGTGCAGCCAGAAGCTGACCCCGTCGGATTCCAGCCGATCACGCAGCGCGACGACTTGGTGAACCGGATCGACCGCCCCCTCTTCGGTAGTGCCCGCGATGGCCACCACCGCCAAGGGAATCCTCCCCGCATCGACCTGCTCGTGGACTTTGGCCTCGAGATCATCCAGATCAAGCCGGAAGCGGGAGTCGAGCGCCACCGTCACCAGCGCATCCCTCCCCAGCCCAAGAAGGTTGAGCGCCTTGGAGATCGAGTAATGGGCGGCGCCGGAGACAAAGATTGCCGGCGGGAAGTCGGCCAGGCAGCGCGATATACCGTTTGCCACCGAGTACTGCGACTCGGTCTCCAAGTAGGCCCAGGCCGCTTCCGCCAGCTTGGAGTCCTCAATGGAGGAGCCCAGCTTCCCGCGCACGGATTCCAGGTAAGCGGGAACCAGGCCGAGCACCGTACGCGGCGGTAGTAGGAGCAGCTCCCGCCGCTCCAAGCTGCGCAGGTCCTTCCAAGTCCCCGGCTTGACCTCCACACGCATCTCAAGGTCAAGCGCATTGGCGACGTCCTGGATCGAAAGCGGGAAGTAGCGGACGGTCCGCGCGATCCAGAGTGCCTCGATATTGGCAACCGTACCTCCCGAGGTCAGGTGGCACCAGGAGTACTCCTGCTCGAGCAGCTGCCGATAGCGCTGGAGGGATGACTCTGTGACCACCGCCGGTGGATCGGGGGGTGGTGTGAAGCCGATCATCTCCACGAGGCGCCTGCAGGCGTCGATCTCGTACTCGACCGTCACCGCACCCGTTTCGGAGGTGACGTTGTTGGAGTTGTACAGCAGCCCGGCCAGCGAACCGACCAGAGCTGGAATGGTGGTCTCCCCTTGCTGGTGAGCTATGTAGCGCGGCGAGTAGAAGGGGAAGCTCCGCCTCAGGCGCGAGAGCATCTCATCTACACGCTCGTCCAGGTCGCTGCGCTCGCGCTGGAAGCCTTCCATCCCCACCGGGGAGACGAGCGTTCCGTCGGCCGGGTAATAGTTGCGCCTCCAGTGGAAGTAGTCGTCCAGAACCCGGTCAAAGAGGCCCTTCACATACTGGCCGCTCTCACCCTTGGGGCCAGGGAAGAAAGCCAGGAAGCGCTCGTACTGATCCATTGGTTCCTCGCACCCCCCGGGTAAATGCGCCCACGGCCGGCGTGGCCGTTCGCATACAAATGGCAACCCACGAAACTAGCATCCAGGCGGCCGAAAGAGCGAGTGCCGCCGTGCACCCGTGGAATACGCGAGCCGACTCGACCCAATGCTATCCTTGCCTGGTGGTCGAGGACGGCTTCGAGCTGCGCTTGGTGCTGATGGAGTGGCTGGCAGCGCAGGTGGCGGCGCGTGGCCCGCTGGAGAGCGCCCGGCTCGAGACCTTCACCTACCGCGGCGAGCGCCTGCGCCTGATCGACCAGCACGGCATCTGGGCACCCAAGGGCTTCCATTGCGCACTGACCATCCGGACAACCTTCACTCCGCCCAACCAGATTCCGCCCTACGTCGACCGGGAAGGGGAAGACGGCCTCGACTTCTACAAGTATGAGGGCACCGACCCCAACCTCGCCACCAACCGCAAGCTACGGGCCTGCATCGAAACGGGATTGCCGCTGATATGGCTGCGTGGTGTCGCCAAAGGCGTCTACCTGCCGGACTTTCCCGTCTACGTGGTCGAGGACCATCCCGGCAGCCTCGAGGTGGCCCTGGAGGTTCGCTCCTGGCAAAACGTGCCGATCCTTGGAGAGGAGCCATCGGAACACTCTCCCGAACGCCGCTGGGGAGTGGCCCTGACGCGCACCCGCCTCCACCAAAGGGTCTTCCATGAGCGCGTCCTCCACGCCTACCAGGGTTCCTGCTCCATCTGCAGGCTGCGCCATCGAGAGCTTCTGGACGCCGCGCACATCATCCCGGATTCGCAGTGCGGCGGAGAGGCGATCGTCCCGAACGGCCTCACCCTATGCAAATTGCACCATGCCGCCTACGACGCGAACCTGCTCGGAATCACCCCCGACTACCGGATAAAGGTGCGCGAGGAGATCCTTCGCGAGGAGGATGGCCCGATGCTCCTGCACGGCCTGAAGGAGGTTCACGGATCGAAGCTGGCCGTCGTTCCCAGGGAAAGGAAGGCCAAGCCCGATCCCGAGCGTCTCGCGAAACGATTCCAGCACTTCCTTGGCCTCACCTGATCCCTTGTCGGCCGCCAAGCGGCGCATCCCGCTGTGACATAGTCCCCTTTTGGGGCCGTAAATCCCGGCTCTAGCTTTCTGGCTGGTAAGGCAGGATGCGGAGCGGGCAAATGGAACTCTCGACGATCACCCCTTTCATAGAGGCCGCCGCGCTCGGTCTGGGCGTGGGCCTGGAACGGGAGTGGGACAGTCGCGATGGCGGAGAGCTCGCCACGGGCTCGCGCACCTTCGCCTTGGTTGGTTTGCTCGGCTGTGTCGCCGCCTCGCTCAGCCCCTACATGGTGGCAGCAGGGCTGCTGGCAATCGGTGTGGTCGCCTACATACGGACCGCAGTAAGGGACGTCGGAGCCACCACCGAGGTCGCGCTGGTGGGGACATATGCCTTTGGCGCGCTGGTTTGGTCCAACGCGCAGCTCGCACTCGGCTTGGCCGTAGTTGCCGTGGTCCTGCTCGCCTCCAAGCGGCGTATCCACGGGCTGACGGAGAGCTGGCTCAGCCAGGTGGAGGTCGACGACGCAATCCGCTTCTTCGTCATCGCCTTCGTAGTCCTGCCGGTACTGCCCGACCGGGCCCTTGGCCCTTGGGGCGCCATCAACCCTTACCACATCTGGGTTCTGGTGGTGGCCATGACCGGAATCAGCTGGCTTGGCTACATTGCTGTGCGGCTGGTGGGCGCCTCCAACGGGACCTTGGTGGCCGGATTCGCGGGTGGATTCATCTCCGCATCGGCCACCACCGCCTCCATGGGTTCCGCTTCGAGACAGCCGGCGGCGCCCAAGGCGCTGCTGCTTGCCGGCGCGATCGGGGCGAGCGTCGCGACTCCTGTCCAGCTCTTTCTGGTACTTGGCGTGGCCAGCCCCACGGTGCTGTCGACAATGGCGGCCCCACTCGCGGTCGCTTTGGCAATCCTTGTCGCCGAAGGCGTGGTGATCTTCTTTCCCGCCCGCGGGAGGGCGCATGGCTCCGACAGGGTCGCCCCGAACCGGCGACCTTTCTCTCTCCTGCCTGCACTATCGCTTGCTGCCCTTATAACCGTGGTGTTGGTGGCATCGCGATGGGGCGCGGAGGTGTCCGGCAGCGCGGGCACCCTCGCCACCACGGCCCTGGCCGGATTCGCGGATGCGCACGCTCCGGTGCTGTCAGCGGCCTCCCTGTTCACGGCAGGATCCCTGAGTGAGCACGTGGCGGTTCTCGCAGGCTCCGCGGCGCTCCTGACAAACACGGTCACCAAGGTGGGATTGGCCTTTGTGACCGGCGGCGCGCGGTTCGGTGTACCCTTCGTGGCCCTTTTGGTACTTCCGGTCGCCGGATACACTATGGCCCTTTCGGCGAACGGCGCTTTTGGTTAAGAGGGGGACTCTATCCTGGCACGGTCGGGCTTGCCCTGATAGACAAGCTTCCCATCAGAGATGGCCAGCATTGCGCCACACACTTGGAGCAGGTCAGGGAGGTGCGTCGCCACCAGAACCGCGGCCCCGGCTTCGGCGGATTCCGTGAGCGACGCGGCCAGGGAGCGCACACCGGGCCCGTCCAATCCGTTGGACGGCTCGTCGAGAATGAGCAGCTTGTAGGGGCGCACAAGGCCCATCGCCAGCGACACCTTCTGCCGCTGGCCCCTCGAGAAGCCGGAGGGCAATGAATCGTGCAACTCGCTTATCGAGAAGCGGCGCAATAGGTCATCCGCCCGAGCAGAGAAGTCCTCCACTCCGCACAGCCGTGCCGAGAAGGCGAGATGCTCCCATACGGTTAGATCGGCATACAGGGCCGGCTCGTCGAAGATGATCGAAGTGACCGAGCGCGCCTGCCGCGAGCCCGCCGCGGCGCCTAGGATCTCGATGCGCCCCGAATCCGGCTTGGAGAGGCCCGCGACGGTGCGGATGATAGTGGTCTTACCCGAGCCGTTTGGGCCGACCAGAGCGGTCACCGAGCCGGGCGCGAGAGCGAAGCTGATGCCATTGACGGCGGCATGGTGGTCGAAGCTCTTTGTCAGCTCCTTTACCTCCAGCACCTTGGCTTTGGTCTTGGCCTCAGCAGCCATGATTCACAACGCTCCTCATTCAGCCGATATCACGTTCCGGGCCCGTAGCCAGGCCCAGATTCCCACGGGCACCACCAGCGAGAAGAATGCTCCTGATAGAGCGTCGGTCTCAGGGGGCCGCCCCAGGCTAACCGCGTGGTGGGAGTTCAAGGAAGGCAGAAGCCATACCGATGCCGCCACCAGCGGAATCAGCTCCAAGAAGATTCCGAATGACTGGGCCTCCGGGGTGAGAAGGCCGACACCCACGCTCGGAGCGCCTGACCTGACAGCGGTTATGGCTGCCCCGAAGACAACCGACACGCCCATCGAGAGTGCCACCGAGGCCACTACCGCCAGCGGGACCCCCTTCACGAACAGGGAGGTCGCCATTGAGGCCGCCTCGAAGAGCACCACCCCGATGATCACCGGCATAACAAGCAGCCTGGAGACCAGCCAGCCGTCGTCGACAGGGATGTTTACGAAGTTGACCGGCCGATCCACAACGGAACTGAGAGCATCCACCAGCTCGAGACCGGCCGCGAATGCGAGGGGGATGGCCGCCAGGTAAGCAAGTGCCCCCTTCTCCCAGGCGAGCGTCGCCAGCCAGCTCGAGACGAGCACCAGCGCCAGCAAGCGAACGTATCGCCGGATCGACCAGTGTGTGAAGTTGGCGAGCGAGCGGAGCGCGGGCGCCATGCGAGGCGAAGGCAGCAACCGCCAGAGAAAGGTGAAGGCCCGCCTCGAGCGGTAGCCGTCTTCGGACAGCGCGCGGGAGGCGAGTATGACGGCTCGAATATCCCTGGTTGCCAAGCCGAACCGCAGCCTGGACACCATCTCGGAGTGATGCTCGATCTTTTCAATGTCCGCACTGCCCGTTCGCACGATACCCAGTGCCCCCAGGACGGCCCAGGCTCCGAGCGCCGTGAAGGCGAGCGTCGTACCGCCCGTTCCGTATCGCAGGGTCTGGCCGGAGAGGTAGAAGGGATCGGTGTGCAGGCCGCTCATGTAAGCGGCGGCCTCAAAGGCGGCAAGCAGAAACCCGATGCCGTAGGCCACCCGCCTGGTCAGGGCGAGCGAGAGGGAGATGGTGGAGCCTGCTCCATAGGCGAGGCCGGCCATGGCGCCCAGGGCGCCAAAGCCCAGGGGCGGGTCAGCGGGATGGGCGGGCGACAACGTCCGCGCACCGAAGCCGATCGCGGCTCCGAGAAAGGCTCCAGCAATGGCGTAACGGACGACCGCGCGCACGGCCTTGCCGCGCAGCAGCCGCTCGCGATTCATTGGAGAAAGGAACAGAAGCCGCAGCTCGGCCGCGAAGAGGGAGAGGGGCGCTCCCCGGCTACCGGCTGCCAGGCCGCCTGCCAGGGCAGCCACCAGGACCACCGCGCCTATACGGGGCGCAAAAGAGGAGAAGGTGGCCACCTGGGCACTGGTGAAAACGAAGAACTTCGCGGAGGTCGCCGCCACGTCCAGAACGAGCAGGACGGCGATGGCCGAAAAGTACCCCTTTACGATGACGTTGAGCAGGTCGTGACTTGCGGCGAAGTGGGACCTGCGTGCCGAGGAGAGGTCACGGAGGACCGCCCTCTCCTGCACAGCCTGGCTCAATTAGCCTCCGGAAACCTCGCGAATGTTCTTTGCCGTCGAAAGGAACGGCATCATCGCGCGCAGTTCGCGGCCGACGGCCTCGATCGGGTGGGCTTCGGCCTCAGCGCGAAGCTTGGCGAAGTTCGGCTGGCCGGCCTCGTTCTCGGCGACCCACTCGTTGGCAAACTCGCCGTTCCGGATCTCGTCCAGGACCTTCTTCATCTCCTCCTTGACCTGGGCGCCGATGACACGCGGGCCGCGGGTGAGGCCGCCGTATTCGGCGGTCTCGGAGACGGAGAACCACATGCCCGACAAGCCGTGCTCGTAGAGAAGATCCACGATCAGCTTGAGCTCGTGCAGACATTCGAAGTAGGCGGATTCGGGCTGATATCCCGCCTCCACCAGGGTCTCGAAACCGGCCCGTACCAGGGCCGACAGGCCGCCGCACAGCACCGTCTGCTCACCGAAGAGGTCCGTCTCGGTTTCCTCTGCGAACGTGGTCTCCAGGACTCCCGCCCGGGTGGAGCCGATATGGTGCGCGTAGGAGAGGGCCAGCTCCTTGGCCGTGCCCGTCGGATCCTGGTGCACGGCGATCAACGAGGGGATGCCACCGCCCTCTTCGTAGGTCCGCCGGAGCAGATGGCCGGGGCCCTTGGGTGCCACCATCGCCACGTCGATACCGGCGTCCGGGTTGACCTGGCCATAGCGGATGTTGAATCCATGGGCGAAGAGAACGGCGTTGCCTGCCACCAGGTTGGGGGCGATCTCCTCTTCGTAGATCTTCTTCTGGGCGGTATCCGGCGCCAGGATCATGACCACGTCGGCCCACTTGGAAGCCTCGGCCACCGAAGCGGTTTTCAGGCCGGCATCCGCCGCCTTGGCGGCCGATGGGGAACCAGTGCGCAGGCCGACCATCACTTCGACGCCCGAATCGGCAAGGTTAAGGGCGTGAGCGTGGCCCTGGGAACCGTAGCCGATCACGGCCACCTTCTTGCCGAGCAGCAAGGAGGGATTCGCATCGGCCTCGTAGAACATTTCAGCCATTTGGCTAACTAGCCTTTCCTCTTGAAATACCACCGCGACCGCCGCCTCTGTTCAGCTTGGCGAGCGCGACGCGGCCACTCCTCTGGACTTCGATTAGCCCGAAGACCTTGATCAGCTCGGTGAAGTCGTCCAGCTTCTCCGGCGTGTCGGCCAAGGCCAGTGTAAGACGTTCAAGCCCCACGTCCAACACCTTGGCTCCAAAGATCCCGACCAGCTCGAGTATCTGGCCGCGGCTCGAGACGTCAGCCGCCACCACCGCGAGAAGCAGCTCCTGCTCGACAGCATCGACTGGATCTATTTCGGTAATCTTGATGACGTTGATCAGCTTGTGGAGTTGCTTGGTGATCTGCTCGAGGGGAGCTGACTCGAGGTCCACTACCACCGTCAAGCGGCTGAAGCGCTCGTCGTCAGTGGGCGCCACCGCCAATGAGTAGATGTTGTAGCCGCGGCGCGAAAAAAGCTGCGCCACCCTGGCCAGCACGCCGGCCCTGTTCTCAACCAGCACCGAGAGAACGTGGAGGGAGACGCCGCGTGAGCTGCGACCGCCGGGAAGGCTCATAGGGACGACACTTGGCCCGATGTTGGTCATCGTGCACCCCCGTAACTTGGCCCAAGCACTATCTCGTCGTTGCTGGCCCCGGCGGGGACCATCGGGTAGACCTTCTCGCTGGAGTCGATCCGGAACTCGATGACCACCGGCCGGTCATTGATGTCGTTGGCCTTCTCGATGGCCGGCGCAACCTCTTCCGGCGCCTCCACGCGCAGGGCGACACAACCCATCGCCTCTGCCCACTTGACGTAGTCCGGAAGGTCAGGAGAGAGATAGACCTCGGAATATCGCTGGTCGTAGAACATCTCTTGCCACTGGCGGACCATCCCCAAGTAGGCGTTGTTGAGAAGTGCGATCTTCACCGGTATGCGCTCCGCGGATGCGGTGACCAGCTCCTGTGCGGTCATCTGGAAGCACCCGTCACCGTCGACGGCCCAAACCATCTTGTCGGGCCTTCCCACCTTGGCGCCGATGGAGGCGGGAACGGCATAGCCCATGGTCCCGAGTCCGCCGGAATTGACCCAGGCGTTCGGATGGTCGAAGCGCCAGTACTGGGAGGCCCACATCTGATGCTGCCCGACCCCCGATGCCAGGATCGAGCCCTCGGGAGTCAGCGAAGAAAGTGTCTCGATGACATACTGGGGCTTGAGACCGTTCCCGGTTCCGTCGCGGTCATAGGACAGCGGGTAGAGCTTCTGCCACTCGCGAATCCGGGAGATCCACGGGGTCAGGTCCGCCTGGACCATCTCGCCGGCCTCACCCTTGTCAAGAGCCTCGATCAGATCCTCGATGACGGATCGCACGTCCCCCACGATGGGAATGTCGGCGTGACGTATCTTGGAGAGCTCCGCGGGATCGATGTCGACGTGGATGACCTTTGCCTCGGGGGCGAACCCGGAGAGCTTGCCGGTGACCCGGTCGTCGAAACGTGCGCCGAGCGTAACGAGAAGGTCCGACTTCTGCATGGCGGTCACCGCGCTGTAGTTGCCGTGCATTCCCGGCATCCCGAGACAGAGGGGGTGGCTGTCCGGGAAGGCTCCACGCGCCATCAGGGTCGTCACGACCGGTATGCCGGTCTTCTCCGCCAACGCGAGCAGCGCCCCGGAAGCTCCGGCGCGAATTACTCCGCCACCGACGTAAAGCACCGGACGCCGGGCCTCCTTGATCATCCTGGCTGCGGCCTGGATCGAGCGGGGATGCCCCTTGGTGGTCGGCTTAAATCCGGGCAGGTCCACCGCGTCGGGCCAGTACCAGTCCATCATCTGGTTGCTGACGTCCTTGGGGACGTCGATGAGGACAGGCCCCGGCCGTCCGTTGGTCGCAACATGGAAAGCCTCGGCAACCACTTCGGGGATCTCCGCGGCGTCGGTTATCAGCCAGTTGTGCTTGGTGATGCTCATGGTGATGCCGGTGGTGTCTGCCTCCTGGAAGGCATCCGTGCCGATAGAGGAGGTGGCGACCTGGCCGGTGATGACGACCATCGGGGTCGAGTCCATGTATGCATTCGCCAGAGGGGTAACGATGTTGGTGGCAGCCGGACCCGAGGTCACCATCGCCACTCCCGGGCGATTTGTCACCTGTGCGTAGCCCTCGGCCATGTGGCCGGCTCCCTGCTCGTGACGGACGAGTATGTGCCGGATGGGCGAATCGATAATCGGATCGTAGACCGGCAGAATCGCTCCGCCGGGAAGTCCGAAGATCACCTCCACGCCTTGCATCTCGAGGCTCTTTATGAGGGCCTGTGCCCCAGTCAGTTTCATCTCATGCTTTCCTTTGCGTCAAAGTCCGGAGGATCTTCGCACATGGGTTCCCTTTGGATACAAAAAAGCCTCCCGCTAGGGAGGCAAAGCAGCGCCGCTGATAAATAGACCGCGGCGCTACTCGATCGTTACTACAACTAGAAGAGAGGCGCTTTTCATGTAGAGCACATCCTAATCGTCGGCCCCGGATGATGCAAGACCGCCCTCCCGCATTGCATGCACGGGAGGGCGGGCCGGCCTACAGGCTGGTTACGGCACCCAGTTCGGCGCCTTGGACAAGCTTGGCGTACTTTGCCAGCACGCCGCGGGTGTAGCGGGGCTCGGGATGCTTCAAATTGGCGAGCCTGCGTGCCAGCTCATCATCGGGGACATGCAGTTCGATACTCTTGGAATCCAGATCCACTGTTATGCGGTCGCCATCGGCCACCAGCGCAATGGGGCCATTGTCCACCGCCTCCGGTGCGACGTGGCCGATGGACAGCCCGTGGGTTCCACCACTGAAGCGGCCGTCGGTGACGAGCGCACAGTCCGATCCACGGCCCGCGCCCTTCAGAGCGCCGGTAACTGCGAGCATCTCGCGCATGCCGGGCCCTCCCTTGGGACCCTCGTAGCGGATCACCAGTACGGTGTTGGGTTGTATCTCGCCGGCAAGAATGGCTTCCAGCGCCTTCTCCTCGCCGTTGAAGACCCTCGCCGTGCCATCGAAGCTGGTTGCGCCGGCGTCGACACCGGCGACCTTGAGCACTGCGCCCTTCGGGGCGAGCGAGCCGCGAAGGATCACGATCCCGCCTACCGCGTGGATCGGGTCAGACAACGGGTGGACGACGGTCCCGTCGGGAGCGGGCGGATCCAGTTCGGCCAGGTTCTCAGCCACGGTCTTGCCCGTGACGGTCACGCAGTCACCGTGCAACAGCCCGGCCTCGAGCAGGTGGCGCATCACCATGGGTACTCCACCGACCAGATCGAGGTCACTCATGTGAAAGCGGCCGTGGGGCTTGGTATCGGCAATATGCGGGGTACGGGCGGCAATGCGGTTGAAATCATCCAGGGAAAGATCCACTTGCGCCTCGTAGGCGATCGCCATCAGGTGGAGCACCGCGTTGGTCGAGCCACCCAGGGCCATGACCACCGCGATCGCGTTCTCGAAAGCCTCGCGCGTCATTATCGCGCGGGCCCTCAGATCGAGTTCGAGCAGATGGATAACGGCCTCACCCGAACGATAGGCGTAATCCATCCGCCGCTTGTCAACCGCGGGGGCCGAGGATGATCCCGGCAGCGCCATGCCTAGGGCCTCGGCTGCCGACGCCATGGTATTGGCGGTGAACATTCCCGCACAGGAACCAATGGTGGGGCAGGCGTTGGTTTCGATCAGGGCGAGCTCCTCATCCGTCAGCCCACCCGTCGCCCGGGCGCCTACGGCCTCGAAGACCGAGACGATGTCAAGCGCCCGGCCGTCCGCGTGGCCCGGCATGATGGTCCCGCCGTAGAGGAAGACCGCCGGAAGGTCGAGGCGGGCCGCCGCCATCAGCATCCCCGGCAGCGACTTGTCACAGCCGGCCAGGGCCACGAGCCCGTCGAAGCGCTCGGCGTGCATCATGGTCTCCACCGAATCGGCGATAACTTCGCGGGAGACAAGTGAGGCGTGCATGCCCTCGTGCCCCATGGAGATGCCGTCGCTGACCGCAATGGTGGTGAACTCCAAGGGGAACCCGCCTGCCGAGAAGACCCCGTCCTTCGACCTCTTGGCAAGCTCGGCCAGGGGAAGGTTGCAGGGCGTCACCTCGTTCCAGGACGAGGCGACCCCGATCTGGGGCTTGTCCCAATCCTCGTCGGTCATTCCCACGGCCCGCAACATGGCGCGGGCGGGAGCCTTGGTATAGCCCTCGGTGACATCCTTGGAGCGGATCTTGAGGTCGCGGCGGTAGGCGTTCTTCTCGGTTGGCTGCATGGGCTTTAACAATAGCCAAGCCCGCGGGCGGGCGGAAATGCCAAAAACCCTGGGG
>JAJZLQ010000078.1 GCA_021850605.1 Actinomycetes bacterium | reverse complement strand
CAAGGAGGACCCCCTGGCCAGGCGGGACACCGTCTCGGTAACCGATCTCCACGAGCTTCCTCTGCTGCTCCCTCCACGCGGCACCCAATTCAGGGATCAGATCGAGCTGATCGCCGCCCAGGTCGGAATCACCCTGGTCCCACGCGCGGAGATCGATGGCATCCGCCTGCTCGCTTCCATGGCCTTCGACGGCTTCGCCCCCACCATCGCCCCTGCGACCTCCATACCGGCCTTCCTCAACGACCGCTTCGGAGTGGTGGCCATCGAGGGCCTCCCGCCGAGGCGGGTAGGAATAGCCCGGCGAACCAAGATCCAGCATTCCGCGGCGGCTCGTGCAATTCTCAACCTGATCGAGGAGTTCTTCTCCGGCCATGATCCTCGGCTCAAACGCAAGCTCCCTCCACGCATCCACTCGGCGCCTTAGCCGTGCCGATTCTTGTCGCCACCTGGCGCACGGATTATGTTTGGTAGCGGACGATGCTATTGTTACTATCCGGTAACTAGCGAGCGCCGAGCGGCGCGGCGGAAGAACGCCGCATAGCACACAAGGAGGAGCAGGTGGCTGGCATCTGCGATGGACGGGTAGTCATCATCACTGGAGCGGGCCGAGGCATCGGCAAGGCCCATGCTCTCGAATTCGCCCGCCAGGGCGCCAAGGTCGTCGTTAACGACATCGGCGCCGAGGTGGACGGAACCGGAAGCTCGACCGGCCCTGCCGGCGAGGTCGTCGACGAGATCCGCGCCATGGGCGGCGAGGCAGTCGCCAACGGCGACGACGTCTCGGACTGGGAAGGGGCCCAGCGGCTGATCAACACCGCTATCGAAACCTTTGGCACGCTGGACGTGCTGGTGAACAACGCCGGTATCCTGCGCGACCGCATGCTCATCAACATGACCGACGCCGAGTGGGACGCCGTAATCCGCGTACACCTGCGCGGGACCTTCGCTCCCACCCGCTGGGCGGCCAACTACTGGCGCGAACGCTCCAAGGCCGGCCAGGAGAACGACGCCCGCATCATCAACACCGCCTCCGCCAGCGGCATCTTCGGCAATGTCGGCCAGTCCAACTACGGCGCGGCCAAAGCGGGTATAGCGGCCTTCACCATCATCACCTCCCAGGAGCTCTCGCGCTACGGCGTCACCGTCAACGCGATCGCCCCGGCCGCCCTGACACGCATGACCGCCAACCTCGGTTTCGCTCCCTCCGAGCCTGCCAAGCCTGAGGAGTTCGACGCCTTCGCCCCCGAGAACGTCTCCCCACTGGTGGCATGGATCGGCTCGTCCGAGTCCAAGGGCATAACCGGGCGCGTTTTTGACATAGTCGGCGGGCACATCGACGTAGCCGAGGGATGGCACGCCGGTCCCAGCATCGACAAGAACGACCGCTGGACGGTGGAGGAGCTCTCCGGGCTCCTCCCCGACCTTGTCGCCAAAGCGGCCAAGAACGCGGACATGTCCGGGCGAATCCCCGGCTAAGCGTTCCCTGGATGGCCGGGGCGCCTTCCGGCGAGCGCCTGCCGCCCCGGCCATCCTCTCCAAGCCCCTCGACAAAGCCGGTGTTCACCCCGGCTTGCCCTAATCTGCCCCGGGGCGCCAGAGCACGTGGCAAGTGGTGCCGGAGGCGAGAAAGGTTCGAGACCGCATGAGGGTATTGGTCGTCTCCACTCCCTGGTATCCCTCTCCCCCACCGGCGTACGGCGGCATCGAGCTGGTCGCCTGGAACCTCTCCCGGGGCCTGGCCGGCCTGGGGTGTGAGGTCACTCTGCTGGCCCCTCCGGGCGAAGTCGAGGACGACCCGCGCATCCGCCGTGTCCGTTGCCCGGGCGGGGACCTCGCCAGGTCGGACCCCACCGTCGATGCCGCCCACCTGTCCACCCTCTCCCGGCTCCTGGAGCGCGAAAGCTTCGATGTAATCAGCGACCACACCCTGGCCGGCGCGCGCCTGGCGGCCCATGCGGGTATCCCATGCGTGGTCACCGCCCATCGCGAGATGAACGGCCCGATGGGCGGACTCTATCGTCAGCTAGGTGATGGCACGGCGCTGGTCGCCATCTCCAGGCGCCAGGCGGCCGCCGCGTCGGGATTGCCAATAGCCAGGGTCATACCCCACGGAATCGACACCGACCGGCTGCGCCCTGTGCCCACACCCAGCCGCGACTACCTCCTCTTCCTGGGTTCCATGAACGAGAACAAGGGAGTGGACATCGCGGTACAGGCCGCACACGCCGCCAAGCGGAGATTGATCATCGCCGCCAAATGCTCCGAGCCCCACGAGATCTCCTACTTCGAGAGCCGCATCCGCCCTTTCCTGGGGAACGGGGTGAGTTTCGTTGGCGAGGTGGGCGGGATGGCGAAAGTCGATCTCATTGCTAATGCTGCCGCACTTCTTTTTCCCACTAGGTGGGAAGAGGCTTTCGGACTGGTCATCGCCGAGGCCCTCAGCTGCTCGACCCCGGTGATAGCCTTCGATGTCGGCGCCGCTCGGGAGGCCGTGGACCATGGCCGCTCCGGCTACATCGTTCGTGACGCGAATGAGATGGCCGCAGCCGTGGAGAGGCTCGACGGGCTCGCACCGGGCCATGGGAGGGCTGTGGCGGCCATGCGCTTCGACTATAGAGTCATGGCCCGTGCCTACCTCGAGCTGATCCAGGAACTCGTCGGCCAAGAGCAGGCCCCGCTGCGCCGGGAGGCATAATCACCTTCGCCGCCAGGGATAGAATCGGTTAGCCGGCTAGCGGGACAGCTCGTTGATCGGCCCGAAGGCGGAAAGGTACCAGTTGCCAGAGGAATCTCATCAAGGCGCTCCAGCAGCGGTTCTCGAAAGCGACGAGTTCCGTGAGATAGGCAAGCTGGTGGTGCAGCTCTTCGGCCTGGTGGGCGGTTCCCTCTCCGGCGCCACCGAGGCGCTCCTCTCCGGCGACCACCGCACCGCGCGGGATCTCATCAGCCGGGACGAGATGGTGGACGAACTCTATCGCAAGATTCAGGGTTTCGCCTACGACGTGCTTCTGGACGCTCCCCGCGAAGCTGGCGCCATCCGCTACCTCATCTCCATCCTGCGCATCATCCCCGAGCTCGAGCGATCGGGAGATCTGGCGGAGCACATCGCCCGCCGGGCGCTGCAGAACTTCACCGGGGATCTCACGCCCCGCATCCGCGGGATTGTCGCCCAGATGGGAGAGATAGGCCTGAGGATGTGGATGCTGACCGCGGACGACTTTGCCGACCGGCAATCGAATCGCCTGGAGGCGATCGAATCCATGGACGATGAACTCGACGACCTGCAGGTGGCCCTGATAGCCGAGCTCGCATCGGGTATTCTGTCGGTGCCCGTCACCATCGAAATGGCACTGATAGCCCGTTTCTACGAGCGATTTGGCGATCACGCCGTGAACCTGGCCAGGGTGATGCGCGGCCTCTGGAGCTGAACTATCGCCCGACGACGGTGGCCACTGCGGTTCCCGCGCCAGGGCCGAACATCATGCGATGACGAGGACCTTCGATCTTTCGGCCGGAGATGATGTCAGGGCGAATTGCTATCAGGGTGGCTGCGCTCGCGTCGATCCAAACTTCCATGCTGCCGTGCAACCTGGCCAGAAGCTCGGGTTCGTCCTCGACTCGGAAGGCGACTCCGATGGCCAGAACCGACCAGCCGTATTCACCCGAGGGCGAGTAATTGTCGACTTCGAAAGCGACAACCGAGTGGTTGGCCGCGGCCGAGAGCTTGGCACCGCCGGCGGAGAGGATCACCACGACCCCGTCGACGACTTTGTAATTGACGGGCAGGATGGCCGGGAGGGCGTTGATGGATAGGCCGATGCGCCCGAAATCGTTGCTGCCCAGGAGCGCGAGGCACTCCGCCCCGCTCAGCGTCTCCAAGCCGTTCCTGTCAAACCTGGTCACGCCAACATCCTTGTCCGCACCCCGGTCGGTGATAAGGGTAGAAGGTCACTAGGACCTTGTTAAAAGTCACAACCATAGGCCTCGACCAGGAGTTTCCCATAAATAGGTAAGGCCCCGGCCTCCCCGAGGGGTTGCCGGGGCCCAAGAGGGTCAAGGCGGTCAGACCTTGGCCTTCTCCTCTTCGTGGTAATAATCCTTCCAGATGAACCTGTAGACCTTTACCTTCTCAGGTATCGCCCGCACGCCGGGGATCACCGGGACCAGGATCATGATCACCGAAAGCAGGATCATGATCGACCAGACCAGGACATCCGCGTTCCCGGAGGAGGCGAAGGGCTGTACCTGATACCAGAAGGTGTAGAGCCACAGCCATGCCTGGCCGGGGAAGTTTCCGGTCTCGTTCATCATGCCCCACTGCGTACCGAGCAGATGGTCCTGCTGGGCAAGGTTGCCCAGGTAGCTTCCATCGGCCAGGAAGAGCAGGGGCTTGGTGTAGTCGGTACCGTAGAAGCCGTGGTTGGCCACCAGCGAGGCTTCGAGGCCACCGTTGTCGGCCATCTTGAGCAATGCGCTCATCATCACCGGCAGTGGCCCGTAGTTTCCAGGCGCGACCACGACCCCGCCGTTCACCGCCTGGGCCTTGTTTAGTGCCTTGGTGTAGTTGTCGAGCCACTTGCTCTGCTGCGCGGAGTTCGCGCCGTTGTAGGTGGAGAGCGCGCTGCCCAGTGAGGGATCGAAGGCAATGGTCGCGAGCGGGTGCAGCACGAAGTCCTTGGCCGGATTCACCGGTATGGTCACGCCGAAGATCGAGGGCAACGAGATCGGACCGAGCTTCTGGCCCGAGCCGGGAACGTTGTTGTAAGGGTATCCGTAACTGGCCGAGATGGTGGAGCCGGAAAGCTCGCCCGTGGCGGTCGTGACGAAGTCAACCGGGTCGTTCTGGGCCCACTGCTGTAGTGTGACCTGCTTGTCGTCCGGGGATGAGAAGACGATCGAGAAAAGCAGGGTCAGTACGAACACGATCACGAGCGCGGTCGTGCCCTCCTTGAGGATGTCGTAGCGGCGGTACTTGCCGGTCCAGGGTGCGTCATTCGCCGGGTGGGTCTTGGCGCCCTTGGGCGGGAAGGGATGCACCACTCCGCGCAGCCTGACCATGAGCACGTGCACCACGATGATCACCCCGACGATCAATGGGAGCAGCAGGATGTGCCACATGAGCATCTGGCCGAAGTTGAGAACGTTGAAAAGCGCGCCAACGCCGGAGGCGTTGAGGCCGTCCTTGCCCTGGGTGGAGATCCACTGGGAGTCGAAGTTCTGCTGAGAGACGTACCCGGTGAAGGCGGTGCCGATGGAGGCCAGGAAGGCCACCATCCCCGTGATCCAGGTCCAGGTCCTCTTGCCGCGCCAGGCGGCCATGAAGAACTTACCCCAGAGGTGGATGACCATGAAGAAGAAGAAGAGTTCGACACTCCAAAGGTGGGTGGAGTTGACGAAGTGCCCTTCGGGCGAATTGTGCCACCAATCAGGGCCCTTGAGCGCCAGAATCGCGCCGGAGAGAAGTACGGCGGCCAGCGCGGCGAGCGTCAGGACTCCGAAGACGTAGATCCAGGAGGAGACATAGGCGGGCTGCCGGTCCGGAAGAAGTTTCTCCGGTGGCAGCTTCCCGTAGAACTTGCGGCGAAGCTTGTTCGTCCACATGTCACGGTCCTCGGGAAGACCGGCGACGATAGCCTCGCGATCCCTGTCTTGCATCGTCGTCATGCCCCGTGCTCCTTCTTGTGCGGGAACGGGAGCGCAACGGCCAGCACGAAGACGAGCACCATCAAGATGATCACCAGCAGATTGGCCACCGAGATGGAAATAACCCCGATGTTTACGTAGTGCCCCGGACTGTTCAGGTTTACGAGACTGGCGAACAACGGCAGGATTACAGCAAGCGCCAGCTTCATACACACCACCTTCCTTGCATAACGACGAGCAAGAGCTCGTGCGTACATTCTCTCAGGGAATTCTCAGAACCCTAAGTGACCTTCGGCCCTTACCGGAACAGAAATCGTCCCAAAACGTCTCCTTCCTGCGGGACCGTCAGCTTATGGAAGGGCTGAGGCATCAAACACCTCCCAGGTGCGGGCGTGCCTGCGACCCGAAATTACCACCGGGAAATTACCTGGGAGGCGAACCGCCGTGGGAAAGCGGGGCCGGTGCTACTTTTTGGCGCTATGGCCATGATCGAAGAACGCCTCAACCGACGCGCGCCCCACATCGCCACCCTCACCCTTAATCCGGCGGTCGACGTCTCCTATGATGTGCGCACCCTCGAGCCGGACCATAAGAGCCATGCGCTGGCCACGCGCTTCGATCCCGGCGGGAACGGCATCAACGTCGCGCGCGGCCTGCAGGCGCTCGGAATCGCCGCGCACAGCTGCTGCCTTATCGGAGGCCGGGTGGGCCTGCTCCTGAAGGACCTCCTGGGACAGGAGCTCCACCACTCCCACTGGGTCCAGGTGCGTGGGGAGACGCGCATCAATGCCACCATCCTCCAGCAGGACCCCAAGGCGCAATTCGAGGTGACCGGACCGGGCCCGGTCGTCGGCACCGACCAGCTCGATGCCATCAGTGGGCTCTTCCTGCACCTGGCCGGGACCGGATTCGCCGTCATAACCGGTTCCACTCCCCCCGGGGTCGCCCCGGGCTACTACTCCGAACTCGCCCGGCGCGCCGCCGATCAGGGGGCCAGGGTGGTGGCAGACCTCAACGGGCCGCAGCTGGGCGAAGTCATCGATCAGAAGCCCTACCTGGTTAAACCGAACCTGTTCGAGCTGGAGCAGCACTGCGGACGGAAACTCCCCACAATTGCCGGCGCAGTCGGGCAGGCGCGACGGCTGAACGACGCCGGAGTGACCAACGTTTGTGTCTCCCTCGGCGCGTCCGGAGCGATCCTCACCAGCCCGCAGGGGGCCTTTTACGCGACCGCCCCCGGGAGCGAGGTGCGCTGCACGGTTGGGGCGGGTGACTCCATGGTTGCGGGCCTTGTCTGCGCCCTTGCCGCCGGCAGCGGCCCGCAAGAGGCGTTGCGCCTGGGCGTTGCCTGCGGCACCGGCACTGCGGCCAGGCCCGGAACGGCAATCTTCGACTGGCCCCAGGTCCAGGCGCTGATGCCCCAGGTGGAGATCTCCGAGCTGCAGATCTAGCTAGACGAGCGGCTCGTCACGCTTGGGCGGGATGATCACCACCGGGCAGCAGGCCCTCTCGGCAACCTGGTGCGAGGTTGAGCCAAGTACGTCGGCGGTCACCTTGTGTCCGCGTGAACCCAGAACCACCAGGTCGACTTCTTCTTCAAAGGCCACCACCAGGATCGCCGACACCGGGTTCCCGTCGACCACCACCGGCTTGTAATGGACTCCCGCCTCCACCAGTGGCAGGCACCAGCGCTGCTCGAACTCGTCGATGATCGCCTTGCGATGCCACTCCGTGGGCACGAGCTGCCCGTCGTAATCAGGTGAAAGCAACCCCAGCGAATGGAGCGCCACCACCTCCGCCGATAGCGACCTCGCGAGCTCGGCCACCCAGCCAAGTGCCGCATTGGAGGCAGGCGAGCCGTCCACGCCGACGAGAATCTTGCGGATCATGCCATTCCTCCTGGCCTGGCGCGGGGCTCGGGAATTCTTTGGCCGCACCGGCCCACGCTCCGACCAAGCCCGAGGCTACGTGGGCCAACCGCGCTCCGCAAATCGCACCCTCCCTCAGTTGGACAAGGTCCACCCCACCCGGTTTGGCTAATGTAGAGGCGTGCCTATTCGCGTTTTTCTGGTGGACGATCACGAAGTGGTCAGGCGCGGCCTGGCCAGCCTGATCGAGATGGAGGACGACATAGAGGTCGTCGGCGAAGCCGGCTCGGTAGCGGACACTCTCTCGCGGATGCCCGCCACCCGGCCCGACGTCATGGTCCTTGACGTTCGCCTGCCCGACGGAGACGGCATCGAGCTTTGCCGGGAGATCAAGTCCGCCCACCCGGATATGGCCTGCCTCATGCTCACCTCATACTCGGACGACGAGGCACTCTTCTCCGCCATCCTGGCCGGCGCCTCCGGCTACCTGCTGAAACAGATTAAGACCTCCGACCTGCTGGAGGCGGTCCGGCGCGTCTCGCGTGGGGAGTCCCTGCTCGACCCGGCGGTCACCGCCAAGGTTCTTGCGCGCCTGCGCGACCCGGCTCCTGAGGACGACCTGCTCGCCAAGCTCTCCCCCCAGGAGCACAAAATCCTGGACCTTATTGCCGAGGGGCTGACCAACCGTGAGATAGCCAAGGAGATGTTCCTGGCGGAAAAGACGGTCAAGAATTACGTCTCGAACCTGCTCGCCAAGCTTGGCATGAGCCACCGGAGCGAGGCCGCCGCCTACGCGGCGCGCCTGGACGAGCGCAAAAGGTTACGTGACCACAACTAGCGTAAAATGACTTTTCCCCCCGAACGAGGGACGTTTGTCATTTGACCGGCCGGGCGTGGACGGTCACGATGTGTGCAGGTGGCTTCGTGCCGGAGGGAGATGAACGATGGCTGGATTCAACCAGGCGAAACGTGTAGTAGTCGGGATCGACGGTTCGCCAGCCTCCGAAGAGGCATTGGATTGGGCCGCCGCGGAGGCGAGGATTAGGGGCGCGGTGCTGGAGGTGGACCACGTCTGGAGTCTTCCCAATCTCGGTTACGGCGGCTTCGTCGCCCAAATCGACGATTTCGAGAAGGACGCCATGGATCTTCTCGACACGGTGACCGGGGAGGCGCGCAAAAGGTTTCCGGACCTGACGATCGAGTCGAACCTGCTCGAGGGTCCACCCGCACCGGCTCTCATCGTGCGAGGCAAGAAGGCCGACCTGCTCGTGGTCGGTTCCCGCGGACACGGCGGCTTCGCGGGGCTGATGCTCGGCTCCGTCTCCCAGCAACTCGTTCATCACGCCGAGTTCCCGATCGTGGTGGTGCACCCCAGCAAGAGCTGAGCACCTCCGGGAAAGGCCCCTTTCAACCCGCCGAGGGCTCCTGGAATCCAGGAGCCCTCGGCGGTTTCCCGGCCCGGCTGGAATGTCACTGATAGCACGTGCCATGGCTCCAGTTGTTCCTACTTGAACCTAATGTGTACTGTTTCAGGTGATTTTCATCACTCTGGGTCGCCGAGTTCCTAAAGTCGCACCCGTTTCTCTCCGTTGTTTTACCCAGGCGGCGAAGCAGCTGTAGAGCATCGGGGAGGCGCTTGATGGCCTGGAAGGATCGGCAGTCGGCCTTGGTGGGCGGTGGCCTCGGACGACGGCGGGTGGCCCAGGTGGCATCCGCTGCGATCCTTATTGCTTCGGCGGGCAGCCTGGCCTTCACAAGTTCCACTTCGGCCGCAGGCACGACGGCCAAGGTGGTCGGAACCACCGCCGACACCTACAACGCCCCACGCCAGGCCGGCACTCTGAACGGCCCCCTCGCTCTCAACAAGCCGATCGTGGGCATGGCGACCACGCCGGATGGCAAGGGCTACTGGCTGGTGGCCTCCGACGGGGGTGTCTTCACCTTCGGGGATGCCGCATACTACGGCTCCATGGGCGGTACCCGGCTCAATCAGCCCATCGTCGGAATGGCGGCCACGCCGGATGGCAAGGGCTACTGGCTGGTGGCGGCCGACGGCGGTGTCTTCACCTTCGGGGATGCCACCTTCTACGGCTCCATGGGCGGTACCCGGCTCAACAAGCCGATCGTGGGCATGGCGGCCACGCCGCACGGCCACGGATATTGGATGGTCGCGGCCGACGGGGGCATCTTCTCCTTCGGAAGCGCGGCCTTCTACGGTTCCATGGGGGGTACCCGGCTAAATCAGCCCGTCGTGGGCATGGCGGCGACCGGCGACGGCAAAGGCTACTGGATGGTCGCGGCCGACGGGGGCATCTTCACCTTCGGAGACGCTTCCTTTGAGGGCTCCGAGAGCGGTCAGGCGACCTCCCGGATCGTGGGCATGGCGGCCAATGGGACCAACACCTACTACGAGGCCGGCAGTGACGGCTCGAGCTATCTGCTCAACCCGACGACGGCTCAGGTTGCACCCGCAGTCAGTTCGAACTCCAGCGCCTCGCTTGTACCCTTCACCGGATCGACCTGGAACACCTTTGGATTGACGCCGGACAACAACGTCACCTTCCCCTCGACAGGCACCCCCGCGGATCAGAGCGCCCCGTCGAGCGGCCCCTACGGATTCCTGGTCACCCAGCCCAACTCGGCGTTGCCAGTCCGGTACAACCCTTGCACCACTATTCACTACGTGGTGAATGTGAGCGAGGCCCCCAGCTACGGCCTGCAACTGGTGCAGAACGCCTTCCAGGAGATCTCCCAGGCGACCGGCATCCAGTTCGCCTTCGATGGGACCACCACCGAACTCCCCACTTCCACCCGACCGGCTTACGTCAACGGCAGTCCCAACCCAATCCTGGTGGCGTGGGAAGCCAACGGCCAGACCAACTATCTCCCCCAGACCAACAGCGGCGGAACCGTAGTCGGCATGGGCGGCTCGGTCTACATCTACAACTCCACCGCCGGACAGTTCCAGTACGTGAGCGGCCAGGCGGCGATTTCCTCCAGCTACCCGCTCACCGAAAACGACGAGATACATCTCGTCCTCCACGAGCTTGGGCACGTCATCGGGCTTGGCCACACCACTTGGACCAGCCAGATCATGTACCCGGTGGACGAGTCCTCGCCCATCACCTATGGCTCGGGCGACCTGCGCGGCCTGGCGGAGCTGGGTATGGCCGAAGGGTGTCTGCCCTAGCCGGGTACCCGCTACGAGCCGCCACGGGCGTGGACGCGCTATAGCCTTCCAAGCTATGGACCTCCAGATCTCCGACAAGTCCGCTCTGGTCACCGGAGGCTCCTCCGGCCTTGGCCTGGCAACCGCAAAGGCTCTCGCCGCGGAAGGGGTTAGGGTGGCGATCGCCTCCCGCTCGGCCGAGAAGCTGGGGCGCGCGGTGGCGGAGCTGCCGCCCGGAAGTGCGGCCTTCCAGGCCGACCTCGCCTCACCCGAAGGAGCCGCGGCCTTGCTCGAGGAGGTGCGCCGCGACTTCGGCGCCCCTGACATCCTGGTGGCCAACGCCGGGGGTCCCCCACCAGGGGGTTATGCGGCGGTCACCATCGAGGACTACCGGGCCGCCATCGAGCAGAACCTTCTCTCCATGGTCGCCCTGTGCAACGGGGTGGTCGGCGAGATGAGAGCCACCGGCTTCGGACGCATCATCGCCATAACCTCGCTGTATGTCAAGCAGCCCAGCCCGGAGCTTATTCTCTCCAATACGGCACGAACCGGGCTGACCGCATACCTGAAGACCCTGGCTGCAGAAGTTGCGGCCTACGGCGTGACGGTCAACTCCCTGCTGCCCGGCCTGCACCGGACCGAACGCCTGGTCCAGCTCTCCGGCGAGGACGCACAGGCGCGCGCAGAGGCGCTGGTGCCGGCCAAAGCCCTAGGTGATCCCGAGAGCTTCGGCAAGGTGGCCGCCTTCGTCGCCTCTCGCCACGCCTGGTACATGACGGGGCAGTCCCTGGTGATCGACGGAGGAGCGGTTCGCTCGCTGCTGTGAAGCCGAGCCATCGGGGATCCGCAGGCGCGCCGCTCTTGATAGCCTCTTTTAGCCGCAGTCAACTTTCCATAAGGAGCAGCCATGGTACGACACCTCGCCCTCTTCAAGTTCCGCCCCGGTCTCAGCGAGGCCGCACTTGCTGAGATAGCCGCCGCGGTGGAAGAGTTCCTGAGCGGGTACCAGGGCCTGGTACATGCGGTGCATGGGGCCGACCTGAAGCTGCGCGAGGGCAACTTCGACTATGCGGTAAGCGTCGACTTCGAGAGCACGGAGGACTACCTCGCCTACGCGAGCAACCCCGCTCACCTGGAGATGATCGCCAAGCACCTGACCCCCAACATGGTGGCGCGCAGCGCGCTCCAGCTGGAGTACTAGCCGCTCGCTCCAATGGGCCGGAAACCGGATATCTGCAGCCTGTCCGCCTCGATGACGAAGGAAGTGGCCAGGATACGTCCCTCCTCGAGTTCGGCGGCCACGCTTTGGGCTTCGAGCTGCCCGACCTCTGCGAAAGTCTTGGCGTAAGCCTGCAGGTCCAGCTCGCGGTGGCGAGGCGCGAAGCCTGCCAGCAGCTCCCCGGTTCGCGCCTCGCCGGCGCGCAAAGCTTCGCGAAAAGCGGCGATCCTGCCCTCCACCTGGGCGAGGGACTCGAGCAGAATCTCGCGGTTGGCGAAAAGGAAGCTCGCCACGACCTCGGGCGAGCTCCTGGCCACCCGAGTGACATCTCCATAGGAGTTCCCCGACAAGAGCGTGAGCAGCGAGGAATCGTCGACCGCGTTCGAGAAGGAGGAGGTCAGATAGGCGAATACATGCGGAAGCTGGATGGTGAAATTGGTGATCCGGTCGTGCAGGGCGGGGTTCACGAAAAGCTCCCGCGCGCCGAGCCCCGACGAGAGCAGAGCGGCCACCGCGAGCGAGGCCTCGGCGTCGGTCGCCTCACCGGTAGAAACAGCAATGGTGCGGTCCCGGAACAGTTCGGCCTCAGCTCCCGCAATCCCTCGGCGCTCGTTGCCGGTAAGCGGATGGAGTCCGACGTAGCGCAACCCGTCCACGGCGCGGGAGTACGCGGTGACCGCCTCGTCGATATCGAGTTTGGTCGAGCAGACATCCGCCAGCACCGCCGCCGGAGCCAGGCGCTTCGCCTGAAGGCGGGAAAGCTCACTCTTCAGCGCTCCCGCGGGAATCGCAAATACACAGAGGCTGGTCGCCCCGAGCAGCTCCTCCACCGATCCGACTTGGGGTATACCCTGCAACGCGGCAGCCTCGGCCGCTCGCGGATCCACGTCGAATCCAACCACGCGAACCTGGTGGCGCAAGCCAAGCGCGAGCGAGGCGCCGATCTGGCCCATGCCTACGACTCCCACGGATGAGAACTGCTCGAGCCTCACGTCGTGCCTGCCGCGGGATTCCCTCCAACCGGGGCGCCGATGGCATCTTGAGCTGTCACGACCGCAGCGCGAACGGCTCGGCCTGCGGCGGTGAGAGCAGTGCGGCCCGCTGGGCGGCGCTGCTCTGGGCGTCCACGCCACCACGTGGGAGGCTGGAAGACGGGGTCGAGACCTCGGTGCCCCGCCAGCGCGGGTACGAGCCGAGAAGCTTTACGGAGGCGTCCAGACCGACAAGCGCCTCGAGAAGCCCGTTAACAGCGGGATTGGTGACATGGCCCTCGAAGATGACCACGAAGCAGTAGTTGCCGAGCTTCGCACTGAGCGGGCGCGAGAGGATCTGGTTCATGTTGATGCCGTGCTCGGCGAAAAGGCGTGTCACCGCCGCCAGGAAACCAACCCGGTCGGTGGCCGGAGTGATCACGATTGCGCTACGGTCGTCGCCGGTGGGGGCAGCGACCTCGCGGCTCACCAGGGCGTAGCGCGTACGGATGTCCGGGACGTCCATGACCGCGTTCGAGACCGGGACCAGGCCGCGAGCCTCGCCCACAATAGGCGGCGCCAGTGCGACGAGCGTCGGATCGCCAGACTGGGCCACGATTCGGCAGGCCTCGGCGGTGGAAAGCGTATGGCGGATGGTCAGCCCCTGCTGCTTGATGTACAGACTGCAGAGGTCAAGTATCTGTGGATGTGAGAGCACCTGGGTGTGCGGAGCTTCCGGGTCGACGCAGAAGGCGTCGATGCGCTCGCTCAGTACCACCTCCTCACGGATGTAAACCGAGTCGTATTCGAAGATCAGCTTGTCGAGGTTGGTACTGATCTCCCCGTCGGTGGAGTTCTCGAGCGGAATTATCCCGAGACAGCCGGGGGTGTAGTTGACGGTCTCGATGACATCCGAGATGGAACTCATGGGCAAGGGATCGGACTCCCCCACCGTCCGCAGCAGGGATATGGCCCGCAGATCAGAGGTTCCCTCGGGCCCCAGGTAGCAGATAAGCAATTCACAGCCCCTTCGTCGCACCTCAGATTCTATGGCTCCGACCAGGCAGCAAAGCGCGAGAGTCCGCACCTGGAACGAGCGTCGGGTCCCGATCCCGGATATCGCTTGGCGCCCGGCTCGACGAGATGGCACCTGCGGCTTGGAACCGCGCGTGATCCCGTTCCCGCCCGGTACGCGCCGGCGCTACTCCGCCGCAACCCTTGAGCGGCTGGACGTTATCCTGCTGGCGCGCCGGGGCGGCTTTGCGCTCAAGGAGATCGGAGGCCTCCTCGCCGCCGATGCTTCAGCCGACCCGGCGGCGCGGCTCGAAACGGCGTTGGCCGAGGTGAAAGAGAGGATGCTGGCACTGGCGGCACTGGAGGACAGGCTTACCCACGCACTCAGCTGCCCCGATAAGAGGCTGCTGCGCTGCAAGCATCTGCGTGA
>JAJZLQ010000143.1 GCA_021850605.1 Actinomycetes bacterium | reverse complement strand
CTCACTCGGCAAATTTGACCGGAACCGCATCCAGCACGTTCACGGTATCGTCCACCCAGTCCGCGCCGCCAACGGTGCGGCCATTCGGTCGCCACCGACTGGGACTCAGCTGCCCCCGCATCCTCGGTCATCGATTTGCACGTGTTGACCCCGAGATCGGCTGGGTGCTGAAATCGATGGGTCTCCAGATACGCCAGGACGGAGGAACCGGCTTTCGCGGCGTCACTCCCGCACGAGGCGACCACTTCCGGGCGAATCGAGTTGCCGGCGTCGTCCAACGGTGCACTACCGACCGTAACCCGCAACGGTGGAGGGACCCTTTCGCCGGTAGGGCACCGATAGGAGCCCGATGCCACGGTCCACGACATTCCCTTGACCGGTGCCGCGGCATCGAGGTCGCGCGGCACTATGCCACGTGTTTGCGGGCGGCCGCACGTAGGCCCCAGCCCCCTCGTTGGTCGTCTCCATCGGTCCACCCGCGGCGGCCGTCAAGGTGAATTGGCCGCCGTGGTCTGCGACTACTTGTGTGGATTCGCCTAGCGTTGGAGCAGGCTTTCGAGGAGGCAAAGTGGCGATCGCGATTCGAGCCGAGAACCTTGTCAAGCAGTACAAGGGAGGGGTGCGCGCTCTGGACGGCTTGAGCCTCGAGGTGGAGGCGGGAACCGTCTTCGGGCTGCTCGGCCCCAACGGATCCGGCAAGACGACGACAGTGCGCATCCTGACCACCGTGGCCGCACCTGACACCGGCTCGGCCTCGGTGCTCGGCTTCGACGTGGTGCGCGAACCCCAGGAGGTCCGAACCAGGATCGGCCTGGCCGGTCAGTTCGCAGCGGTCGACGAAAACCTCTCCGGCCTGGAGAACCTAAGAATGATCGGCCAGTTGAACCAGCTGACCCGCAGATCCGCAAAGCTGCGCGCCAACGAGCTGCTCGAGGTGTTCGAGCTTACCGCAGCCGCCAAACGTACGGTCAAGACCTACTCGGGAGGTATGCGACGCCGGCTCGATCTCGCCGCCGCGCTGGTCAATAGCCCGCCTGTGCTCTTTCTCGACGAACCGACCACCGGCCTTGACCCGTATTCGCGCCAGTCGCTATGGCAGGTCACAGAGGAACTGGTAGGAGGTGGCACGACGGTTCTGCTGACCACCCAGTATCTGGAGGAGGCGGATCGTCTTGCAAAGAACATCGCCGTTGTGGATCGCGGCCGGATAATCGCCCAGGGCACCCCCGCAGAGCTCAAGGCCGGGCTGGGGGCTTCGGTTGTGGAGCTCGAGATGAACAGTGCCGCCGATGCGCAAGTGGTCGGAGAGGCGATCCGGTCGCGCGGCAACGGCGCCATCCGGGTCGAGGACACCAAGGTCGAGATTCCACTGGAGGGCGGCCCGACGCAGCTCAGGTGGCTGTTCGAGGTGATGAGCGAAGTGAACTGCGAGCCGCACGGCTTCAGCTTGCGGGAACCCAGCCTCGACGACGTCTTCCTGTCACTGACCGGGCATCAGGCCGAGTAAGGGAGAAAGTTCGTATGGCAACTCTGGCACTCGAACGGGCCCGCCGAGGGCGCGTTATGAGCACCGTCATCGATGCAGCCGTGCTGGCGGAACGCAACCTGATCGCCTACGTGCGGATCCGTGAAGCGCTCTTCTTCTCCAGCGTGCAGCCGATCATGTTCGTGCTCCTCTTCAGGTACGTCTTCGGTGGGGCGATCGCGGTGCCGGGCCACTCCTACGTGGACTTTCTGATGCCGGGCATCTTCGTGCAAACGGTGGCATTCGGAGCAGTGGGCACCGCCATCGGCCTGGCGGAGGACCTTCAAAAGGGCCTGGTTGAGCGCTTCCGCTCCCTGCCGATGCGCCGTTCTGCACTGCTCGCCGGACGCACGGCCGCTGACCTGGTCCGCAACGTGCTGGTCCTGGTGCTCATGACCATCGTCGGCTTTCTGGTGGGATTCAGAGTGCACACCAGCGCTTTCGCCTTCCTTGGCGGAATCGGCATCCTGCTCGTCTTCGCCTACGCGCTCTCATGGGGGTTTTCCATCATCGGCCTCTCGGCCCCCAACTCGGAGACGGCCCAGCTGATGTCCTTCCCGGTTCTCTTCCCCCTGACCTTCGCCTCCTCGGCCTTCGTGCCCGTGGCGTCCATGCCCGGCTGGCTGCAGGCCTTCGCGCGCAACCAGCCGATCAGCATCGTGGTCGACGCGGTCAGAGCGTTGGTGAACGGCGGCCCAACGGCGGACTCCGTTATCAAGGCGCTCATCTGGTCGGTCGCCCTGCTGATCATCCTGCCGCCCCTGGCCGCGCACCGTTATCGCAGAGCCCTATAGCCGCGTCGCAACTCTACCGCGGGGTGGTGAACCTCGTGGTGGAATCGACCACCACCGTGTTCGGTGCTGTCGAGAAGCCACGCCGGGACGAGCTGGGGCACTGCCGCAGCCTTGATCATCGTGCGAAGCCGCCGCCCAGAGGAACGATCCGGGATGCAGGCCCAATCAAGGTGCCGGATCCACCCCATTTCACCGCAGCGGCCACGCGCATTCGCGTGCCCGGCGCCTCAGCGCGGCTGGGTCAGGGACGAACCAGCGGCATGAGTATCAGCTCAATGACCAGCAGCACCACCAGGGGCGAGAGGTCGAGTGCCGCTCCCCCGAAGCCGATTGGGGGATGATCCTGCGCAACGGCATGAAGACAGGGTCGGTAAGCCGACGAAGCGTCACATTGGCGCGGTAGGACACGGTTCCCGGTGCCGAGGGAAAGAAGCTCAGAAGGATCTGGGCAATGATCACAATCACATAGATCTGCAGCGCCCGGTAGAGGATCTCTTCTACAAAATACACTTGCGCTCCTAGAAGATGCCGCGCTCCGAGAGGTTGTCCCTCTCCTCCTGTGACACCACCACGTTGCTGGGGGTTAGGAGGAATACACTCTCGGCCACGCGCTCCATCTTACCCTCGAGGGCGTAAGTCACTCCGGAGCAGAAATCGATCATGCGTCTGGGCAGGTCACGCTCGGCATTTTGCAGGTTGACGATCACAGGCTGCCCGTCCCGCATCAGATCTGCCACCTCGGTCGAGTCCCGGAAACGCTTGGGATAAAGGATGTGAACGCTCGGCTTGGGGCTCGTGGAAGGCACCGGCTTAATGGTGCTGGAGGTATTGAAGCCCCGCAACGGCTCCTCGGGCGGAGCGTGCCTGACGGCCGCTTCGGAATAGGCGGGGCTGCGCTGCTCGCGGTATTCCGGCTCGGGGGCTCGCGCGACACGCTCCGGCGGCGCAAGACGCTGGGTCGGCTGGCGGCGCTCCCCACTGTCGGCAAAGACCTGGACATTGGAGTTCCTCGGCGGCTGTTCCGGCTCCGCCTCGAACTGCTGCCCCGGACGCTCCGGGTAGTCGCTCTCGTACTCCTCGACCGTATCGGTCAGGCCGAGCCACTCAAGCATCCTTCTCATCGCGGGAGGCATCTGTTCTCCAATTCGGTCTAGGCCCGGCGACTAGCGCGCTCCGGCTGGCTCCGCGGCGGGGCGATCCCCGAATATCGCGCGCCCTATCCTAACCATGGTAGACCCTTCTCTTACGGCCCACTCAAAGTCGTCAGTCATTCCCATCGAAAACTCGCCGAGCCCCAAGGCTTGGCCTAGTTCCCTGGTGGAGGCAAAGATACGGGCGCGCGCGGGAGGATCGACCTGGGGCGTCACCACCATAAGTCCGGTCACTTTAAGCCCCAGCGCGAGGCCATGGTCAACCAGGGCCGCCACCTCTTGGGGCGGAACTCCGTTGCGACCCGCGGCGCCGGTGTAATCCACCTGCACCAGCAAATCGGCACGAACCTCCAGCCGTGCGAGGAGGTCCAGCTCCTTGGCACGCGAAACCGAATGCCAGACCGCGACGTGAGGCGCGAGGACTTTGATCGCCCGCGATTGGAGGTGGCCGATCATGTGCCAGCGCAGCTCCTCGCCACGTAAGGTCTCGGCCTTGGCAACGAGCTCGTCGGCGTAGTTTTCCCCGAAGTCGCGCAGTCCGGCCGACAGCGCCGCCCTGACCACCTCGGCGGGGTGCGTCTTGGTGACCGCCACGATCCGGGTCCTGCCGCGGCCCCCGGCCTCCGCCACTCTCTGCTCGATCGTGGCGTAGTTTGTCGCGATCCGCTCAGCCAGGCTATCCATCGCCCTCTCCCCGATCACGTTGCTGTCGGCGCAAGCTGGTCATGGACGCGATGGGAGCAATATAAGTGCCTGGCGCGCCACTGGGTCGCCGGCTCGATATGAAAAGTACTTGCCCGAACAAATCGTGCACTCCGGGCGCCCTGCGGCAAGGTCCACTCCGGCACCAAGCAACTGAGCCGAGAGGGCGGCGAAGATGTCGATGGAGACCTCCCCGGAGGTGGTCCTGCTGGTGATTTCCATTCCCAGCCGCCGCTCCAGCTCTATCGCGTCGGCGGCCCCGAACTCATAGCAACATGGACCGGCATGGGGGGCCACCACCGCCTCCAGGCTTTCGCAACCGGCCAAGCGTAGCCGCTCCACCGTCCGCAGGGCGATACCCGCGGCCATCCCGCGCCAACCGGCGTGTACCACTGCTCCAAGCCCCATAACCCGGTCGTATAAAGCAATCGGGGCACAGTCGGCCACGAAGACCGCGGCAGCCGGGCCGCGCCTGGAGGAAGTGATCGCATCGCCTTGGCCGAGAAGCAGGAAACCCGGCTCCACAGAGGCGGCGGTCTCGGGGCCAACCGTCTCCACCACATCCGAGTGAACCTGCTTGAGGCGCGCAACGGGGCCCGACCATTCACGGCCGGTAAGCCGGGTGACCGCATTGGCCAGGTTGGAGTAGTCGAGTGCATCGCCATCACCGCGGCCGGTGAATCCAAAGCTAAGCCCGGAGGGGCTGCGTGCAACTATCTCCATCGCAGACCCCCGCTCGCGGCGAGGGGCCGGGTGAGGGTCAAAGATTCCTGAGGAAGGACGGGACGTCGAAATCGTCGTCGTCGTCCTCCGTCTCACCGGCCTCCGAGCGCGCGGCCACCTGCGCCGCAACCTTGGCGGCCTCACCCGCGGTCCGGGTCTCCGCCAGCTTGGCACGCTGGGGTTCGCCGGGACCGAAGCCCGTGGCGATAACCGTCACACGGATCGCATCGCCAAGGCTGTCATCGATGACGTTTCCGAAGATGATATTGGCGTCCGGGTGCGCCAGCTCCTGGACCAGCTGGGCAGCCTTGTTGACCTCGAGAATCTTGAGGTCGTGGCCACCGGCGATGTTCATCAGCACTCCGCGCGCGCCCTCCATCGAGGACTCCAGCAGGTGCGAAGTGGTGGCCGCCTTGACCGCGGCCAGAGCACGATCCTCACCGGTTGCGGAGCCGATCCCCATAATCGCGGTTCCGGCCTCCTCCATTATCTTGCGCACGTCGGCGAAGTCCGTGTTGATTAGGCCCGGGCGGGTGATCAAATCGGTGATCCCCTGCACCCCCTGCATCAAGACCTCGTCAGCCATCTTGAAGGCGTCCTCGACGGTGGTCTTGTCGGTTGAAGCAGCGATAATCCGGTCGTTGGGGATGACAATAAGGGTGTCGACCTCTTCACGGAGCTGGCGAATGCCGTCCTCCGCCTGGATCGCCCTCTGACGTCCCTCGAAAAGGAAAGGCCGGGTGACAACGCCAATGGTGAGTGCTCCGAGCGAACGAGCGATCTTGGCCACCACCGGAGCGCCGCCGGTGCCGGTACCTCCGCCTTCACCAGTGGCGATGAAGACCATGTCGGCGCCCTTCAGGGCCTCCTCAACCTCCTCGCGATGATCCTCGGCCGCGCGGCGACCCACCTCCGGGTCACTACCCGCACCTAGCCCTCGAGTGATCTCCTTGCCTATCTGCAGCTGAATGTCGGCATCGGAGCCGACAAGGGCTTGGGCGTCGGTGTTGACCACGATGAATTCGACGCCGCGAAGTCCAGCGTCGATCATCCGATTGACGGCATTTCCTCCGCCGCCGCCGATCCCGACAACGCGGATCACCGCGACGTAGTTGTGAGAGTCGACTCCCATCATCATGCTTGCCCACCCCATATAGAACGGCACGGGGATGCGGGGAGCCAAAGGTTCCGAACAGCGAAAAGTCCGCCGAGGGCCCCCGACCAACCAGGTCCAGGCCCAGGCACCGGCAACTTCCCCGAATCCGTCCCTTCGAGTTTAGCCATAGCCAGCCCGGCCCGACCTTTGGATAGAGGTTCCAGAAATTCTTTTACCAACTCTCCCAGTAGCCAAAGCCGCTTCAATCCACCACCGGGTGTGTCGGATCGGTAAGGTCCGCCACCGACCCCGAAGGAACCAGGCCGTGCTTGACCAGACTTGCCAGGGAAGAAACCGAGGCGGATACGCCGGTGCCGTCGGCGAAGTACGCGCTGTACCCACCGGCGAAGCTGATCCCGACCCCGTATGCTCCGAACACCACCGCGGAAGCCGGCTTGAGCCTGGCGCCACGTACTGCGCCGAGCAACTCGATAACCCGCCCCAACCCCCGGCTCAACTGGGCGACCGTGGCCCCATGATCGCATGCGAAGTCCGAGCCGGAACCGGAGAACGGCGCCGCCGCCAAACAGGTGGGAACCAGTCCCGGGGTCGGTGCAACCCCGGGCATCGGCTGCAGCCTTGCGTTCACCACCACCCCGGCGCCGGAGCCGGCCACCGGGCTCAGGAGCAGCATCGGCGTCGCAGCGGTCACCTGGACAACGATGGTGTGCGGAAAGGAGGCAGACACCCTCGCTTGCCCCACCAGAGGATAGGCCAGGAGCCTGTGCTCGAGCGTGGAGGGGTCGAAGCGGAAGTAGTTGGCTCCGAGATACGCCTGCGCCGTCTTCTCCACCTCGGTGAGGGGAACGCCGCGGCCGGAGGCCTCCACCCGGAGCCGGGAGAGCGCGAAAAGGCCCGAAAACAAAAAGAGCCAGGCCACCGCCAGAATGCCCACCACACCCAAGGCGGCCGCCAGACGACGACGCCTGCCCTCTTTGGCCGAGGCGGCCTCCATTTCCTCCCTGCGCCGCGCCAGACGCGGGTCTCCGGTCACCTGGCCGTCGTAATCACGGCCGCCGGCCAGGGAAAGCCTTCCGAGTCTCATCAGCCCTCTTCGCCGGGAAGGCCAAAGTCGTCCTCGAAGCCGACCAAGCGGATCTCAGTGTGCAGCCGCACCCCGTATTCCTCCGCCACCCGGTCGCGGACCAGAGCCATCAGTGCGATGACGTCGCGGGCGGGAGCGTCGGCATCGGCCTGGATGAAGTTGGCATGCTTCGGCGACACTTCCGCACCTCCGAGGCGATGGCCCTTGAGACCACAGGCCTCCACCAGGCGGGCGGCGTGGTCACCGGGGGGGTTGACGAACACACTTCCCGCATTCTGCCCGCCGGGCTGGTGCTCACGCCTCCAGGATACGATCTCGGAAATGCGCGCCTTGGACGTTACCGGGTCGCCATCGGCCAGATCCAGAATCGCCTCGATCACGACTTCCCTGGGGCCGATGTTGGAGTGCCTGTAACCGAGTTCGAGGCTCGGGGTGGTACGCGTGGCAATCCGGCGGCGGCTGAGCGAGAAGACGGATGCCTCGACGAGGGACTCCCCCATCTCCGAGCCATGCCCGCCGGCGTTCATGCGCACCGCTCCACCAACCGAACCCGGCACTCCGACCGCCCACTCGAAACCGGCACGGCCCATGGCCGCAACCCTGCGCGCGGCGACCGGCAGCGGCGAGGCTCCACCCAAGCTGACCCGGGAGCCATCCACGTGCTGGTAGTTGAAACCCGCACCCAGCTGGACCACCACTCCCGCGAATCCCGCATCCGAGACCAGCGTATTTGAGCCCTGCCCCAGCACCATCAGTGGCGCTTCGTCGAACTGGTCGATCGAGGCGGCCAACGCCTCAACCTCCTCGATGCTCTCCACCGTAACCAGCAGAGCTGCAGCTCCCCCAACCCGGTAAGTCGTCTGTGCGCCCATTGGGGCCTCCTGCTCGGCGCGAACGGACGCGCGCTCCAGCGCGGCAGCCAGATCAGGAACCCAGGCCGTCCCTGCACTCATAGACCGCCCTCACGCTGGCGGGACAGCTCGAGCATCTCGGCTGCCAAACCGGTTATGTCTCCGGCCCCCATCGAGACCACCACATCGCCGGAGTGCACTATGGCCAGGCAAAACTCGGCCAGGTCGCTGCGGCTCGGATGGTAGAGCGAATCCACCTCCGGGTGGCGCTGGGAGAGGCTCGAGGCAATCAGCTCGCCCGACACCCCGGGAAGCTGGTCCTCCCCCGCGGCATAGACGTCGGTGACCACCACCAGGTCCGCCTGCGAGAGGGCCTCGGCGAATTCGTGATGCAGCGCCCGTGTGCGCGAGTAGCGATGCGGCTGGAAGACGGCAACCATCCGTCTGCCGGGGTATTGGGCACGGGTGGTCGCCACCACGGCAGCCAGCTCCGAGGGGAGGTGCGCATAGTCGTCAACGTAACTGACGCCGGCACGCTCGCCACGGCGCTGGTAGCGCCTGGCCACGCCTCCGAAGCGGCCGATGGCCGATGCGGCCACCTCCGGCTTGACACCGAGTTGATCCGCCATCGCCATTGCGCCGGCGGCGTTCAGGCAGTTGTGCCGCCCGGGCACGGCGAGCACCACCCGGGTCAGCACGCCTCCGGGGGAACGGAGGTTGAAGCTGGTCTCACCCTCGGAGTCGACCAGGGACTCCACCCGGTAGTCGTCATCCTCCCCTTCGCCGAAAGTGACCACACCATCAATACCGGCGAGCTCCTGATGGGCTCCCAGATATGTACCGATCACCTTCGGCCCGGGCGCATGCTCAACGAATTCATGGAAGGCTGCGACGAGCTCTTTATAGCCGCCGTAGGATTCCAGATGGTCGGGCTCTACGTTGGTGACCATCACGCCGTATGCACCTAGCGCCAGGAAGCTCCTGTCGCTCTCGTCCGCCTCAACCACGAACCACGGGCCGCTACCATGGGCGGCCGAAGTGCCGACCTCGTTCAGCTCACCGCCGATTATGTAGGAGGGGTTGCCGCCCCCGGCCAGGAGAGCCAGGGTCAGCATCGAGGTGCTGGTCGTCTTGCCGTGCGTGCCCGCGACGCCGATGACCTGGTAACCCTGTAGGAGGCGAGGGAAGAAGCCCCGCCGATCCACTACCGGGATTCCCAGCTCGTGCGCGCGGCGCACTTCCGGGTTATCGGGGCGGATGGCCGATGAGATCACAACCGCGTCGACTTCGCCGACGTTGCGGGCGCTGTGGCCGAGGTGCAGTTCTACCCCATATCCGGCCAAACGCTCGTAGGCCGCGGAAGCTTTCAGGTCAGAGCCGCTCACCCGCACGCCCCGCTCGGCCAGCACCATTGCGATAGCGCTCATACCGGCACCGCCGATTCCGACGATGTGAACACTCGAAATGATCTCCGGCAGCGCCGGAGCCTCCGAGCCTGCTTCTGGGACCATGACCCCTCCTACTGCTCAGCCAGAAAAGTTATCGCCCAGGAAAGCGGCGATCTGGGCCGCCGAATCCGCTTCGGTGCCGGCCGATCGAGCCGGTAAGGCAGGTGCCTTGCCCACCAGCTCCTCCAGCGCGCGGCGCAGCGATGTCGGGTTGCAATCAGCATCCGGCAGGACGACCCCCGCACCTCGCGACGCAAGCCACTCGGCATTCTTCTCCTGGTGCCCCCCGGGCGAGCCCGGCAAGGGAACCAGCACCGCCGGCACGCCAAAATGGTCGAGTTCAGCCACCGTGTTGGAGCCGGCCCTGCACACCACGGCATCGGAGCAAGCGAGGTACTCGAAGAGCCGCTCCTCGTAGCCTCGGGCCACCACCTTCACCCCGCCCTCGGCGGCCAGCCGCGCCATCCCCGGGGCGAACTCCTTCTCGTCGCGACGTCCCAGCACCACGAAATAAAGGGTGCCTTGGCCGCCACCGGTGGCGGCGTCCTCCTCGAGCATGCGCAATGCCGCCTCGTTGATGCGCCGTGAGCCGAGTGACCCGCCGAAGATGCTCACCAGCCGTGCCACGCCATTGGGGTCGAAGCCCAGCGAGGCGACCAGCTCGTCCCGGGTGGCCGGGCCGGGCTTGAACGAGAGGACCGGGGCGCGCAGAGGGACCCCGGAGCCCGTTGCACCGTGCTCGAAGGCGCGAAACGTCCTTGCCGCCAGGCGCGAGACGATGCGATTGGCCCTGCCCATCACCGAGTTGGTCTCCACCACCACCACCGGCAGCCACAATGACCGGGCCGCCAGGGCGCCTACAACGGATATGTACCCCCCAAAGACCACCACAGCCGCGGGGCGGAGCTCGGCGAGCTTCGAACGAAGCCGCAGGGTGGAAAGCCCGAGGCGCCAAAGGGCCAGAGCAAGGCGAGCCGGATTGCGCCCGCTGACGCCTGCCGCCTCCAGATCTAAGCGGGGGTAGGGAAGGCCGGAGAAGATCTCCTGCTCCACGCGCCTACGCGAGGTCACGAAGGTCACCGCTGCGGGATCAACACCGCGCTCCGCCAGTGCCTCCGCCACGGCCACTGCCGGGTAAATATGGCCGGCCGTGCCAGCGGCGGCGAAGACGTAACCCTTGGCCAAAGCCTCTCCCTGCGCTGCGTTCCGATCGCGGGGACCAGCCCCACGCCAGGACAGCCTAAAGGGCGCCCTGGCGTGGATGGCCCGGAACGATCAGCTCTGCAACTCGGGAAAGTCCTCGTAGCGGAACTCTTCCGCCGGCTTGGCATCGACGTCGGGATGAAGCTCCCTCTCCCTGGCACGCAGCTCTACGCGGCGGATCTTGCCGGAGATTGTCTTTGGAAGCTCGTAGAACTCCAGCCTGCGGATTCGCTTGTGGGGTGAGAGCCGGTCCTTGGCGTATCGGAGGATCGAGAGGGCCGTCTCGCGGTTCGGCTCGACACCGGCGGCCAGAGCCACGTAAGCCTTGGGAACCGCCAAGCGGATGGGATCGGGCGATGGCACCACCGCGGCCTCCATTACCGCCTGATGTTCGATCAGCACGCTTTCGAGTTCGAAGGGGGATATGCGGTAGTCCGAGGCCTTGAAGACGTCGTCGGCACGGCCCACGTAGGTGATGTAGCCGTCCTGGTCGCGTGAGGCCACGTCGCCGGTGTGGTAGAAGCCCCCCTTCATGGCCTCGGCCGCCAGTGTCTGATCGCCCTGATAGCCCACCATCAGACCGGTGGGCCGGTTGTCCAAGGGAAGGCAGATCTCACCTTCCTCGACGACCGCGCCGCTAATCGGATCCACCAGGGCGATTTGATAGCCGGGTACGGGCCGACCCATCGACCCGGGCTTGAGACGCTGGCCGGGAGTGTTCCCGACCTGCAATGTCGTCTCGGTCTGACCGTATCCGTCCCGGATGGTCAGCCCCCAGGCCCGGGAGACCTGCTCGATGATCTCCGGGTTGAGAGGCTCGCCGGCGCTCAGAGCCTCGCGCAGCGTGGCCGGCTTGGTCCCAAGGTCGGACTGTATGAGCATGCGCCACACGGTCGGCGGCGCGCAGAAAGTGTTCACCTCGCATTCGGCCATCTTGGCCAGCAGCGCCTCGGAATTGAAACGGGTGTAGTTGTAGACGTAAATGGTTGCCTCTGCGTTCCACGGCGCGAACAGGCTGCTCCAGGCGTGCTTGGCCCAGCCTGGCGAGGAAATGTTCAGGTGCGTGTCCCCCGGGCGAACGCCGATCCAGTACATGGTCGAGAGATGGCCCACCGGGTAGGAGACATGGGTGTGCTCGACCAGCTTGGGACGTGAGGTGGTTCCCGAGGTGAAATAGAGGAGCAGCGGGTCCGTGGCCGCGGTCGGACCGTCAGGGGTGAACTCGGTCCCGGCTTCATCGGCCTCGCCGTAGCTGCGCCAACCTTGCAAGTGCTCCCCCACCGCGATGCGGGTGTAGTCGCCGACCACGTCATCGAACTTGGAGGCGTCCTTGGAGGCCACGATCACGTGCTTGGCGTTGCCGCGGTCGATCCGGTCGCGCAGGTCCATAGGGGCAAGCGCAGGAGTGGCCGGGATAACGACCGCGCCGAGCTTGATCGCGGCAAGAACCGTCTCCCACAGCTCCACCTGGTTGCCGAGCATGATGATGAAGCGATCCCCCCGCTTCACCCCCAGGCTACGGAGCCAGTTCGCCACCTGGTTGGAGCGCGCGGACATCTCCTGGAACGAGAGCTTGGCCTCGCGCCCATCCTCCTCCTGGATCCAGATTGCGGGCCGATTGTTCCCGACTGCAATGGCATCGAACCAGTCCAACGCCCAGTTGAACTGATCCAACTTTGGAGGCGCGTACCCCTCGTAGGCCGTTGCGTAATCCGCTCCATGCTCAAGCAAATAATCGCGCGCTTCGCGGAAGCGCTGCGTAGCCTCGTTGTCCTGACCCATTGCTCTCCTCCTTGCAGGCGCCACCAGTTACGGGTGGGCCCTGCGCACCCTCCTCCGGGGTTGACTCCCCCCGTCCCGCCAATGGTCCGGCATGACCCTGACGGCTCCGGCGCTGCGCCAACGCCTAGACAATATCCCCGCACAGCGCCTCGTGCCAGGACTGTCAAACAATGCCGGTGCGGCTCAGCCGCGGTTTCTCGCAAAGATCTCCACCCCGAACTCGCCAACCGGGTGGAAGTGGGTGCGCAGGTAGCCGAGCACCCTGGGGGTCCAGGGGATCCTTGCCGCGTTGTTGGCGCTCAGCACGACGTAGTTCGCGCGGGCAAAAGCGCGCAACCAAAAGTCCTCCAGGCGCTTGCTCACGTCCGTGACATCGGCTGGAGGCACGGCATGGTTGTAGGCCAGGTCGGTGCCGTAGGCATCGACCATCGCCGGGCACCCCGGCGCCGAGGCGAAGAAGCGGTCCGAGAGAATCGCGATCTCCTCGGTGTCGGTCACCACGCAGGCGCCGGCGGGGACGACCGCCTTCACGGCAGCCGATGGGTCCACCACGCCGGTCTGGTAACTGGAGAGATGGGCCAACGACGCGATCGCCATGGCACCTAGCGCCACCGGAACCAGCACCCAGGGAGGCAGCCTGCGACGCCGGGCCCGCACCCTGCGGAGCCGCTCCAGGGCATACGCCCAGGCCATGGCGGCAAACGGGGCCACAAATGCCGCATAGTGGTAAAAAAAGTCCGGCGGCACCAGCATGGCGATGAGCACCACCGCAAGGCATGCCAGCACGATCCGCTCGGAGTCGAGAAGGCGGGCACGCACGCGAAGAAACGGGTAGGCCCACGCGGCGGCCACCGCGGCAAGCAAGGGTCCTGCGACCCAGGCCGTATTTCTGACCGCCCTTACCGGGAAGCCCGTCAGATAGCCGACCCGCAGCGCGAAAGGCGTCCGCTGGCCGGCCCGGCCGAACTGGTCGAGGATAACCTCTCGAACGAAAGGATGAGGTGCGGCAAGAAAGAACGGTCCCGCCAAAAGTGCAAAGCCCGCAGCGGTGCCGGCCGCCAGGAGGACCAGGCCACGGCGCGAGCGCATGCCCACCACGACCGCGATGACCACCGCCGGCATGATCGCCCACGTCTTTATCGCTCCCGCCATCCCCAGTAGGCCACCGGCGAGAAGGATCCTCCACCAGGACCGCGCCAGGTTCTCGCCCTCCAGGAGCACGGCCAGCGAACCGAGGACCGCCAGGTTGAGATAAGGCTCGAGCAGTAACGTCTGGGAGGTGAGCACCGAGGAGGCGAAGACGGTCATGAAGCCGGTCCCGGCGACCACCGCCCCCAGCGAGCGCCTCCGGAGCAGATAGCCGACCATGCCAACGTTGACCGCCCCCACGACACAGGTCACCACCCTCGTGGCCTCGAGCATCGCCCTGGTTCCGAAGGTATTGGCCAGGTAGGCAAGAGGAAGCATCAGGGTCGGCACCCCAGGCGGCTGCACCATCACGAAGTCACGGTACGGAAGCAGGCCGTGGGAGATCAGCAGCGCAGTCCCGAAGTAAACGGCGTCGTCGTATTCGGTGATGCCACCCAAATGGGTCGGGGTGGCAAGCAGATAAAGCCGCAAGGCCAGGGCAACGAGGACCGCGATCCACGTCACCTTGGCCGGCGTCCAGTTCCATGAGCCGGCCGGCCGCTCCGGGGCAGTGGGAACTCCATCGCCCCCTGGTTTAGCGGCCACCCTCACGCGGTGGGGACCGGGGTGATGGCGCTCGCTCCGAAGGAAGGCAGCCCGGGATGGACAGAGGCTTCAGTAACGCAGGATGGCTCCCACCGGGGTGAAAGGCACTTCTCCGGCGGCGGCAAGGTAGGCCTCGGCCCCCGACGCAAGGGCGTCGCCAACAGCAGAGCCGACAAGATCCACGTCACCGATGACCGCATACTCATGAAGTTCTACCTGGCCG
>JAJZLQ010000070.1 GCA_021850605.1 Actinomycetes bacterium | reverse complement strand
TCGACTACGCCGTCGCCCGCGGCGACCATGCGCGTGGAAGAAGCGCCGGTGGCCATAGGCGGAAATACTCCCAGCGGCCGCAAACTTGGCCGGCGATGGTGGCCCGCGGCGCGTGCGAGCGCCAACTTGGGGGAAGAGCGAGTGTGCAGCTCTAGTAGTCAGGGAGAGACATGTCCCCTCGGGGGCCGAGGCGTTTGTTGTTTGCCGCCGAGAACGACGCCGGTTAACGACGCGCAACGCTCACGGAGCAGCTCCTGGTACATGCCGGGCCGGCGGTCTGCCGTCCGGAACACCTCGACGGCCAAGTCGGGCCGGTTAGCCACGTGCAGCGCAGATTCGGCCATGGCCTCTACCTCGCGCCAGTGATCGGTTCCGAGACGCGATGCCAGATCCAGGTAGCGAGTAAGACGAGCGTTGGCTACGGCCAGCCACGCCGACTGCTCGAGTGCCTGATCGGCAGGGTAGTCGAGCTGGTATGTGCGGCACTCGTTCTCGAGTGCCTGCAATACGCTCTCGACCAGCTCGTCCTGTCCGGCCGGGATGCGGCTCCACGGCAGTGTCTCTTCGTGGAACCCGAGGGCGTAGTCCTCGAAGACGACCAGATCGCACAGATCTTCCCAATAGTGCTGTGCCGCCATCCCGGCGGCCTGCCAGTCAATCGCGAGGTAGCTGTACCAGGCTTCGCGCCGCATTTCGCCGATATTGCCGAATGAGTCGTCCGCCCGGTCGGCGAGTTCCAGAGCGGCGGTGTGGAACGCACGGTACAGGGCTAGCCGCTCGGCCGGCGGTAGCTCTTCCTTGTCGAGGGACTCGAGCCGTTCTGCGATCCTTCGGACAGCCGAGAAGCTTGCACCCCCGGTGATGTGGTTCTTCGCCTCGACAGTGCGACGGAACGAGCGGTAATAGCGGTCCGGGTTCACCGGGAAGGTACCCCAGTGCCCGGTGCGCGACCGGCGTACCAGGCGGACGCGCGGCGTCTCGATCATCGCAGGGCTCATGGCACGGCTATCCATATATTGCGCTGCCAACTTCTTGTGCGCCTTGGCGAGGAGACCCCGCTCCGCAAGCACCTCGGTGTTGACCAGGTTGCCCGGAACCAGCCCGGCGTTTTCGAGCCGGACTCTTAGGTCGGCGAGGTGGCTGAGCTTCGACTCGGCGTCATCACGATGCCGGGTGTGGTCCCGCATCTCTCGAATAATCCGCTTCTCCAGTTGGTGAAGGTCGGCGTCGTGGTCTGCGACCGCCACGACGCAGAACCAAAGGTCCCAGTGGCTCCAGATAAGTCCGCTGATTTCCTGCCATGGTTCGGGGCCGAAGATTGGCGGGCGACGTGGAGGCAAGGCGGTTTCGCTCACGGCCGGGGCCTTTGGCTTTTGGGGCCCCAACCGTAGCGCAACGGCGGCAGGTCTGCGAGCTTGGGATCCTTTGGTGGCGGCGACTCGCCGTTGTCACCATACCATTGGCGTCCGTACTGGTCGGGAATGTCGCCCCACCCCCAGTACGGTAAGGGTTGCTTTGGAATGATGCCCAGGGCATCAACAGGATCGATTCGTTGGGGTCCGACGGTGCAGAGATGCGCCCAATCGTCACCGAGGTCGAACACGTATACGAACTGCTCTCCCGGTCGCAGGCGTGAGAGCCTGACGTGCTGCAAGTCTTCCGCCTTCTCGCCCTCGATCTCCCAATCAGGATTGGAAATGCACAGGCGGGTACCGTCTGCCAGCGTGAACTCCTGAAGGTGGGACCTGTCCCAGCGGGCGAAGGCGGTGTCTATCGCATCAGCGAGCTGCTGGAAGGTGTGAGCGCGCGCAGCAGCGAAGATCCGGCCTGGGCGGGGCCAGAGGCACTCGCCGCGTCCCTCGACAAGATCGACCCGAACGGACAGCCACGTGCGTGCCACCTACGTTCCCTCCTCCGGTTCCCTCGTCCGTTATTGTCCTGCCCCCAATTCATTGCGGGGGAGAAGTGCTCTATCGACCGCTGGGGCGAGCTTATCGGTCTGACGCCCCGCCCCGGGAGAACGGGTTCAGCATCTCGCAAAGCTCGGGGGGCTGGACGGCGCTTGAGCGACGAAGTTTCGAAGGTTCCCGGGCCTGTTCACGGGGATCTTCAACGCGGATCTTCGGTATTCTGGCGCCGGTCGGTTTCAGCGTCGTTATTCCGGCGGCGGTTGGCGCCAAGGTAAGCGGGGGATTCAGGCCGACCTGGCCCCAGTACTGGTCTTAAGGTCGCGTCAGGCGGTTGGCGGACGGAAAGGGCCGGGTGCAGGGCTTCTGGACCTCGTCAACCTTGTTATCGCCACGGTCTTCCTGATCGAAGGTCACAAAAAGCGAAGAAGGGGGGTTCGCTACCAATGGGTATGCCGTGATCGGGCGGATGAGCGGTGCGGCCAGCGCTTTCTCGATTCTTCTCCAGAGTATTTGCTCTACAACCCTGCCACCGGCAAGTGCACGCCACCAGGTCCACCATCAACGTTAGGTGCCCTCACCTGCGCTGTGGCGTCGAGTTGCGCCTCGGAGCGCTCTTTTTCCCGAGCCCCATCGGGCAACCCTCATGGCGCTGAACCAATCGTCTCGTACCCACCGCACTTGACGTCGCGCCACTCGATCGCGCTAATCCGGTGCTGGCGCACCAGATCACAGCCTTGCGATTGCGACTGTGAAAAAGCCGTGGATACCGAGGCTGGCGAGGGCTCCGGGTTCAACGAGACGGCGTAAACCGCCCGATATTGCGTTCGGGGTGCGACGGGGGGATCGGGGTTGAGCGAGGAAGGTGTTGTGCCCGGCACCGACATGCTGATAGGAGCCGGTTACCCCAGAACAAGATTGCACCCGTTCCCCATTACGAGGCAGGGGGCCGTGGCCATAGGTATTGCGCCGCATCGCGCCCGAGCCGGGGTCCAACGCATGAAAGCTGGAGTTGGCGTGCGGGTTGAACGGGGCAAGCAGCCGCGCGTTCCGCACTGCGGCTGATCCCGTCGAGGTGACCGGCGATTTCCGGCTGGCCGAGAACCCGCACACACGGGCTGAAGCCGACAAGCGTGTTGGACGTGGCGCCATTGCCGGCTCGTTGGCCCTGCGGGCCGACACCGTTATGGGATGGCACTAATAGTTCGTATCCAAAATATGTGAGATCGTCCGGTCCGCTCAAAGATCCCGTGAGCGCCGACACTTCGGGTCGTGAAGGTGTGGCGGTGGTCCATGGCCAAACAGGCCGGGACGCGCGCTGTTAGTCCGAGCCCGGGAAGTGGGTCGGCGCAGTTTCGCGCCGAGCGAGACCAGTGTTCGAACATATCGAAACGGCCGTCGGGCCGGGCGGTACCAAACCAACCTGAATAGGCTTTAAACCAGGATTGACCACGGGATGAACCTGCAACCCCGCTCCCGCGTCATCACATAATTTCCAAGTGCTGATAGAATGAATCTCGAGGCCTTCCAGACGTCCGACATACGGTTCGATGGCAGGGAGGCAGATCGGGGGTGTCCCCCATGTCTGGTAGATCATTAGGTTCTTCCAACAAGTCCCGTTTGAGCGAGAGGCCAGCCAAAATATTTGCCCAGAAGGACGGTCCCAACTCCGTAATGGTGGGCCTGTTGTCCGTGGGTCTGGTCTTTGGAATAATCGGCGTGGCTGCGCACGTCTTCTGGGTCATTGCCGTCATCATCATGGCGCTGGGGCTCGGCTTTGCCGCAGTGAGCCGCCGACGGGACCATATCGATATGGCCATCGGGCGTGCAGACGGCGCCGAGGACAAGTGCGATTCGACTCCACTGCTGGCATCATCGGTTGGCATGGAGACGCGTGAATCGAGAAAATCATGATCGTCATCATCGGCCTTGTAATCCTGATTATCGCCGTAGTCGTCGCCGTCGCCGGCGTATTGACCAACTCAGGAAGTGGGCACGCCCTTAATCATGGGTTTGCGGTATTCGGGTACCATGTGACCGGGTCGACCGGCACCTTGTTTCTTTATGGCGTGGTGGTCGGGGCGGTCGCCCTTCTCGGCCTGTGCCTGCTCTTGGTGGGGGCGCGTCGGACTTCTCGTCGTGGAAAGTTGGCACGTCGTGGCCTAAGCCAGTCTCGCAGTCAGACCGCCGCTCTCAAGAAGGAACGGGATGATCTGATCGACCGGCACGATTCCATCAATCGTGACGCCACGGACGGGCCCCCCGCTCCTTCTCGGACGGCACCAGGGTCATAGCGTCGGGTTAGCCGCGCATAGGGGTTGCACTACCCCAGGCGAGTTCCTAACTCAAGGGGAAGGACACGTCACATTGTAAGTAGCCGGGACCGCACCTACTGGAGCGATGAGTGTTTGGTCCGGACTACTTGGGAGAAAAGTAAAAAAGCGGGTTTTGGAGGTTTTTATGATCATCCTCGGCATAGTTCTTCTAGTCATCGGGTTCCTCACGGGTCTCGCTTTTGTCTGGTCGATTGGAGTGGTCGTCTTGGTGATTGGCCTGGCCCTATGGCTCCTTGGGGCACTTGGCCATGCCGTAGGGGGTCGGCGGCACTACTTCTAGCGACCGGAAGTACTAACCGGTGTCGGCTGGTGCATATCCGCCGCTACCAGGTCCCCCCGGGGACAGGTCCCTGGAGAAGGCTTCTGGTGCTCGTTCGCATGGGGTAACAGCAGCCGCTCGTGGAGGTGTTTGCAATTCCGAGCAAGGAGAAGTAATGGGAATGGCACTATGCGTGGTGATGACCACATCGGGCGGCGACCATGCGCTTTGATTTTGCGGCCCAGGGGCACGGTTTCAGGGTTCGTATTTCCGCCGTCAATTTGGTGATCGTCGGGGCTGTCGGCGCTGCCCTATCGATTGCGTACTGGGCCCGGTGGAGCGGATCCGGTCGATTCGGATTGCATAAGCATCCAAATGCCGGTGTTTAGCTGATGTCGGGGCTGTCGGCAATCATTCCGTCTCGCCACGATGCTCGGTCGTTCACACAAGGAATTTGTTGGTTTGTGCTCGCTATGGGCCTGGTTGTTTTGGCCCAAGCTGCAACGGACGGGGCTCTCGTCTGGAGAGGGAGATGTCAGTGATGTCACTAACCCGTTCGCTTGGCAAGGGTTGTCTTCGCCGCAGGTTGATAGCGATAGGCGCCGCCGTCACCATGGTGGTCTTCGCCGTAACACTGGGGGCGCCGGCGGCGTTGGCGGCCCAGCCGCCGGTGGGGTTGGGTAACGCCGCACCGTTTGCGGTCTTGGCGGGGACGACGGTTACCAATACCGGCCCGTCGGTGATCTCCGGGGACGTGGGTGTCAGTCCCGGTGCGGCGGTGACAGGCTTTCCGCCCGGTCAAGTGAACAACGGAACCGTGCACCAAGGTGATGCCGTCGCAGCCGGTGCCCAGTCCGATCTGACCATCGCGTTTAATGATGCCGCGGGGCGGACCCCGGCTACGGTGGAAGCCAACCCCGATCTTGGCGGTACGACCCTAGCCCCGGGCGTGTACAAAGTTGCCTCGGCCATGAGTCTGACCGGTACGGTCACCCTGGACGGCCAGAACAATCCCAGCGCGGTGTTCATCTTCCAAGCCGGATCGACGCTGATCACCGCTTCCAACAGTACGGTCAAATTGATCGGCGGAGCCCAGGCGTGCAACGTGTTCTGGGAGGTTGGTAGCTCGGCGACCCTAGGTACGAACAGTACCTTTGTCGGGACCATCATGGCGTTGACCTCGGCGACGGTGCAGACCGGCACAACCGTGGCCGGGCGGGTGTTGGCGCGCAACGGCCAGGTGAGTTTGGACCAGAACACCATCACCGTCCCGACCTGTACTTCCGCCACTTCCGCGACTACCACGACTTCGGCCACCTCGGGCACCTCTGGTAGCTCGGGTACCTCTGGCACCGCGGTTATCCCCACGGGTGCGCCCAAGACCGGCGCAGGCGGAGCCTCGGGCTCGGGTGACAACATTGTGCTCTTGGTCCTGGGCGGGATGGCGTTGGTCGCGGCCGGCGCTGCGAGCGGTCAAGCGTTACGCCGTCGTTGGTCCTACGGTGGGACCGGCGGTAGGGGTGCATGACCCGGGCGGCCCCCCCGGCACATCTGGCCCCGCGGGCGCATAGGGCCCCGGCGAGGCGTTGGTGGTTGCTAGCCGCCGTCCTGTTCGTCGTTGGCGTCGCCTGCGTTGCGGGTGGCCTGCGTGGCTACCAAGGCGCCTTGCCTCCCCCGGCGCAGCAGATGAACGCGGCGGCCGCCCATCTCCAAGACAGCCTGCCGGCCCCGATCTCACAAGCGGAGCGGGCGAGGCGGGCCAAACTGGCAGTGGCCAGGTCTGTGCCGGTCTTGTTGCGAATCCCGGCCATCGGCGTAGCTGTGTCATTGTCCACTCTCGGGCTGAATCCCAACGGCACCGTCCAGGTGCCGACCGACTTCGCTCAGCCCGGGTGGTTTCGACTCGGCCCGACTCCAGGCCAGGTCGGCTCCGCCGTCATCCTGGGTCACGTCGACTCCTACCGAGGTCCGGCCGTCTTCTTCCGGCTGCGCGCGCTGGTCGCCGGTGATACCGTCGATGTCACATTGGCGGACGGCGTGGTTACCCATTTCCTGGTCACAGCCGTGGTCATGTACCCGAGGGCGCAGTTCCCATCCCAGCAGGTATACGCACCCGAGGGATACGCAGCTCTGCAACTGGTCACCTGCGGTGGGCAATTTGATCGGGCAACGGGCCACTACCTGTCCAACATCGTGGTCTACACGACGCTGGTTGCAGCCACGCCTTCCGCGGCTTCCACAGCGGCGGCGTAACTCCTAGCCGGAACTAGCGAGTGCGGCTTGGCGGGGGCTCGCGCGCCCGCGCCGTCCTAGCCTTCCCGCTCTCGGCGGGGGCTCGGTGGTCCGTGGTTTTGAACGCGACCCCTCGTGCGAGCCGGAGTCTGGGATGCGTGAGTCCCCGGCTCCGGGTGCGGGGCTCCGGCCCTCGAAATCGCTTCAACCATCGCAGGCCGCTGTTTGACGGGCTCTCGGCGCCAGCGCCGTTACCGGCCTCTCTCAAAGAAGGGAAAGCGCCCGTCGAAGGCCCAAGGCGGTTGTCTCCTTTCAAGTTTGAAGGACATATTGGCTGGACAGGATGGCACAAAGGTCACCTTGCGGAAGGTTTCCGCGCGCCAGTTCACTGAGGGTCCGTGGCCGAACGCTGGCCCGAAGCTCAACGATTCGGGCACATAGTGCGCAGGGACCGCGGCCATGCCGGCCAAGTGCGCGCATTTGGGTCGCTACTGCCACTAAGCAGGAGATGACGTTACAGCTCGGCCCGACCGCGGCGAGTTCGGCCCAACCGTGTTGGCCAAACAAGGCGCTCGCGTGGCTTGGCCCCGCTTTGGCGTACACCGCCTTTCCGGGTCACGCCTACGTTGTTTATCCGCGATCTGCTGCCGGGTGGGTATACACATGTACGGATATGTGTATAATCGAACTGTGACACCTTTCGACTTTGTGATCTCCCTTGCACTCGTCTCAGTTGCCGCCGGGGTACTCGGCTCCCTGATCGGTCTCGGTGGGGGCGTTGTTATCGTTCCGGTGCTGACTCTGCTCTACGGCGTGGACATTCGCCTGGCCATCGGGGCGAGCATCGTATCGGTCATCGCCACCTCCAGTGGTGCTGCCGCTGCGTATGTGCGCGAGCGCATGACCAACCTGCGGGTGGGCATGTTTTTGGAGATCGCCACCACAACCGGTGCTTTGAGCGGTGCCTATCTCACGACGCTTCTGCCCACACGCTTTCTCTTCGCCTTTTTCGGCCTCGTGCTCGCCTACTCCTCCTTCACGACATTCAAGAGGCGGCATGTGGCACAGCCACTGGCAGTCTCGTCTGACGGGATCGCCAACTACTTCGACCTGCACGGTAGCTACTACGATCCCGCCGAGGACCAGGAGATCGCGTACAAGGTCACTGGCACCAAACTCGGCCTGTTCCTCATGTACGTCGCCGGGCTGGTAAGCGCGCTGCTTGGGATCGGATCCGGCGCGCTCAAGGTGCCCGCCATGGACGGGGCCATGCACCTGCCGATGAAGGTCTCCTCGGCCACCAGCAACTTCATGATCGGTGTTACCGCTGCGGCGAGTGCTGCCGTCTACTTCGCAAGGGGTCAGATCGATCCCATCATTGCCGCGCCCGTCGCCATCGGAGTGCTCGCAGGGGCCACGGTCGGTGCCCGTGTACTCGGCCGAGTGGCGAGCAAGACCGTCCGGCTTGTTTTCGTGGTCGTCTTAGTCATCATCTCGCTCGAAATGCTCCAGAAAGGACTTCTTCCGTGACGTCAATCCCTGGTCAAGAATCTCCCGTGCCTGTCGGCTTAAGCGTGGCCGATGGGGGCAATGGCACCGGTTCGGGGCGCGGAAGACGCAACCTGTCCCCGGCCGAAGCGGCGCTGATGGACGAAAAGGTGCGGAAGGTCGAGCTGGTGATCAGCATGGTCTTGCGGGTCGGCGTGGTGGTGAGCGGGCTTATCATCCTGGCGGGGCTGGGGCTCATGTTCGCCCATCACGCCGCCTACATGGCGCTCCGCAGCGGCGTCTCCTACAAGGTTCTTACATCCGGAGCTACGCAGTTCCCCCACTCGCTCACGGCACTGGGGAACTCGCTCGCCCTGGGGGACGGCCGTGGTGTCGTCGTGCTGGGGGTTATGGTGCTTATTCTCACGCCGGTCCTCAGAGTTGCCGTAGGTGTCCTATCATTCCTGTATGAGCGGGACATTCCCATGGCGAGCGTAACCTTTTACGTACTCGTCGTCCTGATCGCCTCGTTCTTCTTGGCCGGAGTGTGAAATCATGACTGTGAAGATCGACCGGCTGAGCCCTGTACCCTTGTGGGCCCAGATCGTTGACGATCTTCGCAGACGGCTACTGAGCGGGGAGTTCGAGAACGGATTCCCAACTGACGAGCAACTCACCAAAGAATACGACGTCGGCCGGCAAACGGCGAGGGAGGCCGTTCGGCGCCTCAGCGCCGAGGGCGTCGTGATCCGCCAGCGCGGCCGGCGCACGTCCGTTTCCGCCCCCATACTCGAGCAGCCGATCCATTCGTTCTACAGCCTTGCCTCGACGATGCGCGCGCTGGGGATGGAGGAACGGAATGAGGTACTGGCGGCCGAGCGGCAGCCCGCCGACATGGAGGTTGCCGAGCAACTCGAGGTGAAGGAAGGCGACGAGGTCGTTTACGTCGAGCGACTGCGTTTCGCGGGTGATGAACCCATCGCTTGGGATCGATCCTGGTTGCCCGCCGAGAAGGCGGCTCCTGTCCTCGAGGCGGACCTGCGTTCCCAGGGGCTCTACGCACTTCTGAGTGTGCATTGCGGTGTGCACATCAGCGGTGGGCGCGAGCGTATCATTCCGGTGGTTCCTGATGCCACCGAGCGCAAGTTGCTGCGGCTATCGCCCGGTATAGCGCTCTTCTCGGTCGAGAGGCTCGTCATGGGTGGCGAGGATCCGATCGAGTGGCGTAAGAGCCTCATCCGCGGCGACCGTTACGCGCTGGTTGCGCACTGGGCCTCGGGTGTTCAGGCGGGCGCCGAGGAGCCGGGATAACCCGAGCCTAAGTTCCTGCCCACATCCCCCGAGGACTTCCGGCGCTTCGCAGCACCCGCTCGCCAAGCTACGTGGCTTGGCTCCCACGAGTCGTATCGCACGAAGGGGGGCGCTCAACAACCACCACGCCCGACGCTTTTTAGGCCGACTCCCGGTGCCGGGATGCCCTGGCGACGATGATCCGCGATGCGGTGATCAGGGCAAGTACCAGCACGATCAGCAGGAACGCGGCATCGAAGGAGAGCTGAATCGCACGTGCCGACGGCTCGTTGTAGAAGGTCCACACCGCATAGGTGAGATATCCAAGGGGGGAGTGGGTGAGTCCGAGGTGGGGCAGGTTCTGCGAGTAACCGGCCGTGTAAAGCAGGGGTGCCGTCTCCCCGACCGCGATGGCCAAGGCGACAATGAGTCCGGTGACGATTCCAGGAAGTGCCGAGCGTAGCGAGATCGTCCTAAGTATTTGTCCCGCGTTGAGGCCGAGCGCTTCTGCCCCTTCGACGTAGGAGGTCGGGACCTGCCTCAGGGAAACCTCGGTGGTCTTGGCGATGTAGGGCACGACCATCACTGAAAGTGTGATCAAGCCCGCACCGAGCGAGAAGCCCCAGTGGAAAGCGACCACCATGCTGACGTACCCTACGTACCCGACCACGATGGAAGGAATACCGGCAAGCACCTCTGACGCACCGCGCAGCACCGAGGCGGTTCGGCCGCGGGCGAACTGGGAGAGGTAGATTCCGGACATCACTCCGATGAAGCCGGCTACAACCGCGACTCCGAAGGTGATGAGGAGCGTTCCGACTATCTCGTTCTCCAGGCCGCCACCAAGGCCCACGCCGGGAGTGGTGATGACGCTCCAGGACATATGAGGCAGTGCCTTGGAGGCCACCTGCGCGACGATCCAAATCGAGGGGACTATCACCAGCGCCAGGGCGATGACGCCAAGGGATATCGCCGCTCCACTGGCTGCTTTGCGCCGCCGGGTGCGCACCCCGATTCGGGTCAGCGCCTCCTGGTTCCTCGCCATCAGACGCCCCTTCCCACTGGAAGTGCCGTGGTTGAGACCTTTCGGACCAGCAGACGCGCACCCACGTTGGCCAGCAGCGTCACCAACATGAGCACCAGTGCCGCTTCCGCGAGGGTCCTGACCGCCAGGCCGGTTCCGTCGATAAGTGCGGAATCAAGAGTGGTAACGATGGTGGCGGCGATGGTGTTGAACGTGGAATAGATGTTGGTGGGCAGGGTGCCCAGAACGCTACCGGAGACCATGGCGACCGCCATGGTCTCGCCGAGCGCGCGGGCCAGCCCAAGGACGGTGGCGCCGATGATGCCCGCGGAGACCCAGGGCAAGGTCACCTTGGTTGTCACCTCCATCCTGGTCATTCCCAGGGCTTCAGCACCTTCTTCGGTGAGCTTGGGCACCTGGGCAAAGAGGTCGCGGCTGGTGGAGGCGATGATGGGGATGATCATTGCGGCGAGGATTATGCCTGAAGTCAGCAGGCCTTCGCCGGCTCCGGTCGAGCCGCGAAACCAGCGCAGAATGATCACGTCAGGCATGTGCTTGGCGACGATGGGGTAAATGTCCCGGCTGAGTAAGGGACCGATGGTGAGGGTGCCCCAAAGCCCGAAGACGACGCTCGGAATGCCGGCCAAGAGCTCCAGGAAGACGCCCAGCGCGTTGCGCACGCGCGGCCCAAGCAGCTTGGAGACCACCAGCGCCGCGCCGAGCGAAGCGGGTAGCGCGATCACCAGTGCTATCAGGGAGGAAAGGACGGTCCCGACGATGATGGCCCAGGCTCCGTAGTCGGCCTGGGCGGGGTGGAGCACACCGTTGGTGGTTACGGGCTGGAGGTAGAAGTTTCCCGGATGCCATACGTTGTGGACGAAGAACCCGATCCCGTTGTACTTGACTGCCGGTAGCGCCTGATGAACGAGTATCCCCAGGATTGCTAGAAGCGCCAGGAGGGGCGCTACGGATGAGACCGCGCTGGCGATCTTCACCGGGCCCAACGGAGACTTGGTTGTGGGGCGGAAGATACGCGGGGCCTGGGGCTCCTCGGTTTTTCGCGCCAGATCGCTCGCCAAAGCTGCTGCCTCTCTCACTAGTGTGAAGGGCCGCCGCCCGGAGGCGGAGGCCCTTCAGGTGCCAATGCGCTTGGTTGATCAGCCGCCGATTTTGGCGATCTGTGCCAGCGAGAGCGAGGCAACAGAGGTGGGGAGCGGCTGGAAGTTAACCTGGCTCACGTACGAGGTGGCGTTCCCGTGTGAAGGATCGATCGCCCAAGTCAGGAAAGCCTTGATGGCCTGAGCTTTGTTCGGATCCGACTGCTGGGTGTTGACGATCGCGTACTCGAAGTTGATGATCGGGTACGAGGTGGCGCCGGGGCCGTAGATGAGCGATATCGCCTCATTGGCCGGTACCTGGCCGATGAAGTTTTTGGCCTCGGCCTGGATTCCCGCAGCCGTCGGCACGACGAACTTGCCGGCTTGGTTGGAGATCGCCACCAGTGTCAGGCCGGCCTTGGCCGCTTGGGAGGCATAGCTGACGCCCACGTAGGCGATGCAGCCGGCGGTTTGGGCGCATCCGGTGACCATGCCGCCGTTACCCTGCTCGGCCAGAGCAGTGGAGACGGCGGGGAAGGCGACGGTGGTGCCGTACTGTGGCCCGTTCGCGCTGCCCCAGCCGGTCGGGTCGGCCTTGGAGAGGTACTGGGTGAACAGGAAGGTGTCACCTGAGCTGTCGGAACGGTGCAGCGGGGCGATGGCCAGGTGCGGAAGGTTCACGCCTGCGTTCAGCGCCTTGATGGCCGGATCATCCCAGTACTTGATCTTGCCCTGGTAGATATCCGAGATGACCTTGCCCGTCAGGTCGAGCTGCTGGGATACACCGGGAATGTGGACGACGATCTCCTGGGCGGAGATGGCGAGCGGGATGTTGATAAGGGTCGGGGTCTTGCTTGTCTGGGTGGGCGAGAGATAGGCGTCAGAGGCGCCGATATCGACCGTGCCGCTCGCGGCGTCGGCGATGCCGGTACCGGAGCCCGTCCCAGCGGTAGTGATCGAGATGTTCGAATACTGGGTGTGATAGTCGGGAGCCCAGAGGTTGAACAGGGGGTAAAGTAGGGTCGACCCAGTTTCCTGAAGGGCTACGTTTGCGGTCGGAGGCGTTTCGGTTGCCGCGTAGTTAGGGGCTGCGTTTGCTTGGGTGGTCGCTGAGGCAGCAGTGGTTGCGGTCGTCGCGTTGGTGGTACTTGCAGACGAAGAGCTCCCGCATGCCGAAGCGGCCAACCCGGCTACTCCAATGAGGCCGGCTGCTAATAGTGGTCTTTTCGGCGCCATGCCGTTTTTTCCTTTCCTAGGGGTTGGGATTTCATCGTGATGTCCCTCACTTGGGCTAGCCCATGCGTCCCGAGACGTAATACTGGGTCTCGGGTTGCTGAGGATCCTCGAAGATCTGGGCCGTTGGGCCCGACTCCTTGAGGTGCCCGTCGAAGAAGAACATCGTGTGGTCCGAGATCCGCCTCGCCTGAGCGAGGGAATGGGTCACCACGATGAAGGTGATCTCCGCTGCCAAGTCGGCCAAGAGTTTCTCGACCGACTCGACGGAGATCGGATCCAGTGCCGACGTTGGTTCGTCGAGCAGTAGGACCTCTGGTTGCACCGCCAGGCTTCTGGCAAGGCACAAGAGCTGCTGCTGGCCGCCGGAGAGGCGGAAGGGCGAATCGTGGAGACGCCCCGAAACTGCGTTCCAGAGCCCGACGCGCTCCAGGTTATCCCTGACGATACGGTCGTGCTCGGACTTCTTGGCCAGGCCGTGAGCCTTGACGCCGGCAAGAACGTTGTCGCGGATGGACATGGGGAAGGGATTGGGGCGCTGGAAGAGCATGCCGACTCGGCGGCGAAGCTCGAGCAGGTCGACATGGTCGGAAAGGACTTCCTGCTCGTCAAGGACGATGCTTCCGCCTGCAAAGTATCCGCGGACCTTGTCGTTCATGCGATTGAGGCTGCGTAGAAAAGTGGTTTTTCCCGAGCCGGTGGGGCCGATCAGGGCCACGATGGAACCCTGGATCAGCGTGAGGTTGACGCCCGAAATGATGGTTGTTCTTCCGAAACCCACCGTCAAGTCAGAGACCTTGATAACGGTCCGGGACGAGCCGGGAGGGGTGGCCGAGATTTCCTCGACCGGGCGCGGGGCCAGATCCTGCATGTATTCCTCTTTTGGCTTGGCGGCCTGGGAAACGCTTTCGTCGCTCACTTCATGAGAGAAGGTATAGAGCCGACGTTAACGACGGGTAAACGACGGGGAACAATTGCACGTATTCCGTGTGGCGATTTGGAGATCCCTAGTCAGAGCCTTGATTCTTGGGAAGAATTGCTGTAGTGATTCTCGGCCGGCCCCAGTGAAGGAGGTGCATGCCGCATGCTCGTGCAGATCGAGTCGGTCAAGGTGATAGACGTGAACATCCCCTTCGCCCGGCCGCGTGGCTCGGCAGCGGACCCCGCGCTTGCCAAGACCGGTTGCCTGGTGCTCATGCGTGGAGGCGGCCATCTGGGTTTTGCGGAGGCTCCGGTTTTTTCCGCACCGACTTATGACGAGCAGTTCGTGGTGCAGACCCATGGGGCGATCGAACTCTTCGCCTCGGCGCTGCTTGCCAGGGGAAGGCGGAACGGTTCGAGCGTCGAGGTGGCCGTCGAGGAGGCGGTGGCGTCGATGGCACGCTACCGGGGAAACTCGGCGGCCAAGGCGGCCATCGAGATCGCCCTGCTGGACCTGTACGCGCGCCAGAAGGGCCTCGGGGCCGCTGGAGCCCTGGCCGAATATGCCCGTCAGCTCGGCCACCTCGGTATGGCCGGCCGTTTTGCCGCCATAGACGAGGGGGAGCCGATCGCCCCCCAGGGCACCTCGCTCGCCTTGTACGGCGACGGCGCCGAGCGGGCGGCCGAGATGTCCAGACTGAGCGAACTAGGTTATCGCCGCCTGAAGGT
>JAJZLQ010000020.1 GCA_021850605.1 Actinomycetes bacterium | reverse complement strand
TCACCAGTACGGGTATGCCTGCTCCCAACGCCGAAAGGAGCCCATTCCTGGAGTCCTCGATAGCGATGACCTGCTCGGGCGCGCAACCCAGCTTCTCCAAGGCGAGCAGGTAGATGTCGGGCTCGGGCTTCTTGGCCCTCACCATGTCGCCTGCTGCCACCACCTGTACCAGCCGGTCCCATCCTGGGCCGAGAGTCGCGGTGAGCAGCGCATCAACATTGGCCTTGGTGGTGGTGGTCGCCACTCCCACCCGGATTCCCGCCTCCGCGGCGGAGCGAATGAGGCGCTCCACCCCGTCGCGCAGCCCCAGGCCCCCCTCGAAGACCTCCCGCTCGTAAAGGCGCGTCTTGTGCCTGTGAAGCTCGGCGATGGCCGCCGCATCGAGCGCGGGCGAAGCGCCGTATTGGCTCACGTAGTGGGAAAGCCTCTCCTTGCCCCCCGTTACCGCCAGCAGCCGGCCATAAAGCTCCCGGCTCCATGACCATGGCAAATCAAAATCGTGGAACGCCTGGTTGAAGGCACGCCTATGTGCCTCCTCGGTCTCGGCGAGCGTCCCGTCGACATCGAAGAGAATCGCCCCAAGTGTGCCTGGATTCTGCATCCGCACAGCGTAGCAGGACTCGGGCCGGGGCCTTCTAGCGACCCACGCTCTCCGACCTGCCCGAGAACTTCAGCCTGAGATCTCGCTTCAGGATCTTCCCAGTCGCGTTACGCGGAAGTTCGGATACGAACTCCACCCTGGATGGCGACTTGAAGTGGGCTATCTTCCCGCGCGCATACTCGATCACGTCCCGCTCGGTCGGGTTCTCACCGGGCTTGGGCACCACCACCGCCACCACCGTCTCGCCCCAGCGCTCGTCCGGTGCACCGATCACGGCCACGTCGGCAATCTGAGGATGGCGGAAGAGCACCTGCTCGACCTCGATGGGATAGACGTTCTCGCCACCGGTGATGATCAAGTCCTTCTTCCGGTCGACCAGGGTGATGAAACCCTCGACGTCCATCCGGCCCAGATCTCCGGTATGGAACCATCCGTTGCGGAACGCCTCCGCGCTCGCCGCAGGCAGCCCCCAATACCCTTTGAAGATGTTCGGCCCCTGCAGCACCAGCTCGCCCACCTGGCCGACCGGCATATCCCGGTCCTGTTCGTCGACGATGCGCGCATCCACGTGCATCGCGACCCTGCCGATGGAGCCGGCCTTGGCAGGCAGGTCCTCGGCGGCCAGCACCGACACCAGTGGTGCGGTCTCGGTCATGCCGAAGCCCTCCTGGAAGGTAACCCCCTTTTCCTGCATGAACTCGATTACCGTGATCGGGCAGGGGGCGCCGCCGGAGACTCCGAAGCGCAGCTCGGACAGGTCATAGGATTCGAACTCCGGAACCTGGGTTAGTGCCGCCCACATCGCCGGGACCAGGAACATGCCCGTCGCCTTCTCGGAGGCCATGTGCGCCAAGGTCTCCGAGGGGATGAACACCTCCTCGATGTAATTTGCGCCCCCGACGTAGAAGAGCGGGAGGGTGAAGACCCCCAGGCCACCAATGTGGAACATCGGAGCAGCCGTGACAGTCCTGTCACGATACGAGATGCCAGGAGCGCGGCCGAGCATGTTGATGGCATTCCAGGTCATGTTGCCGTGGCTTAGCATTGCCCCTTTGGGGCGGCCCGTCGTGCCCGAGGTGTACATGAGCACGGCGATGTCGTCCTCGCGCACCGCCTCGTCTCGCACCTCGTCGCTCCCGCCGGCGACCAGCTCCTCATATGGCGAAGCACCATCGCTCAGGCCCTCCGTCTCGCCGACCACCCAGCGCCGCCGAACCCTGACTCCCTCCATGGAGATGGCCTCGGCTGCCACCGGGTCGAGCCTCTCGCTCACCACCAGGAGGCCCGCTCCCGAGTCGGCCAACAGGAAGGCCACCTCGGCTGCGGTAAGCCGGAAGTTCATCGGGACCGCGATTGCGCCCAGCTTGGCACAGCCGAACAGCACCTCCATGAACTCCACAGAGTTGAGCATCAGCATCCCAACCCGATCGCCGTGGCGCACGCCCTCCCGGTAGAGGGTGTCGGCGATCTGGTTGGTGCGGCTCTCGAACTCCCCATAAGTAAGTCGCATGTGTTTCGAATAGAGGGCCAGGTTGTCGGGCTCCAGAAGAGCCCGCCTCGTTGCCCAACGTCCCATGCCCTGGTCGCGCACTGTTTTCCCCCTCACGGCCGTTCCTGCGGCAATAGCATGATGCTATCGAATCCCGAGATGGCGGGCATGCCGCAATGCGTTCTCGCTCGAAGCGGGCCCGGAAGGAGACAAAGTGAGCGTCTGGGATACATCCGAGCGGAAGCTGCTCGCGCGCACGGTGGCGGACTTCACCCAGAGGGAGCTTGCCCCCAACCTGGAGTCCTGGGAGGCAACGGGGCTTGTCCCGCGCGAGGTACACAAGCGCGCGGCCGAGCTCGGCCTGCTCGAAATCGGCTTCCCGGCCACCGTGGGTGGCTCGGGCACCATCATCGACACCATGACGGTGGCGGAGGCGATCATCACCTCGGGCGGCTCGACCGGGCTCTGCGCGGCACTGTTCACCCATGGGATCGCTCTACCCCACATAATCCGAGCCGGCGACAGGCGCCAGATCGAGCGATACGTGCTGCCCACATTGGCCGGGGAGAAGATCGGGTCGCTCGCGATCACGGAGCCCGACGCAGGCTCCGATGTTGCCTCCATCGCCACTATCGCCCGGCGGGAGGGGGATCACTACGTCGTCAACGGCGCCAAGACCTACATAACGTCGGGCTATCGCGCCGACTTCGTGGTGGCGGCGGTGCGCACCGGCGGGACCGGCCACGGTGGGGTCTCGCTTCTCATCATCGACAAGGACACCCCCGGCTTCACGGTCACGCGAAGGCTCGACAAGATGGGCTGGCTTTGCTCCGACACCGCGGAACTCTCCTTCGCCGACGTCGTCGTTCCCGCCGACAACCTGGTGGGCGCCGAGGGGACTGGGTTCAGGCAGATCATGGAGAACTTCGAGACCGAGCGCCTCACCATGGCGGCGCAGGCCGCCGCCTCGGCCAGGCGCTGCCTGGCGCTAACAATCGAGTGGGTCTCCACCAGACAAAGCTTCGGCGCCAAGCTCTCCAGCCATCAGGTGGTGAGACACAAGGTGGCCGAGATGGCCAGACAGGCCGAGGTGGCCACGACTTTTGTTCACCGCGTGGTCGAAGACTATGCCGACGGCGCACCTGATCTGACTCGTATCGCCATGGCGAAGAACACCGCGGTCTTTGCTCTCGACCACATCTCCAAGGAGGCCGTCCAGCTCCACGGCGGGGCTGGATTCATGCGCGGCACCGAGGTCGAACGTCACTACCGCGACGCCCGGGTGATGGGCATCGGCGGCGGAACCAACGAGATCATGAACGAGATCATCGCCAAGACAATGGGAATCTGAGTGCCGGCACCGGAGCGGGTGGACCCGGAGCCTCTCACCGGAGGCGATACCGGAGGCGATCGCGAGGCTCCGTCGGCTCGGCTGCCCGCACCAGGGGGACCCTGGGATGGCGGACCGGCCTACGTTCGCCTGGCCGCCGGGAACCAAGGAGCCGCAACCATTACCCGATCGCGGCAGGGAGCGAGCCGCACTTGGACCACATCGCATGTCGCGACCACCTGCGCGCTTATACCGAGGATGCAGCCGCCGACACCACGCCCGGGCGGCACCTGCCCATTTCTCCAGGGGCAACCGCGCGCCTATAACGAGGGCCGGTCCACCTTCGCACAGGCATCCTCGGGGCATGACGAACGAGGGGACTCCCCACAATCCGATCTCGGCCTGACGCGGCCACAACACGGATCTAGTGTTCAGGTGAGAAAGCGAAGCCTACCTGGAGGCGGAAATGTCAAAGCTGCGCCCCTCTCCCACCACCACCCATGAAGTGATCAACCAGCCAGAGGTCCTAACAGACTACAATCTCCTGTCCACCGACCCCACCGTCACCGCCTTCCTGGAGCGAAGCGGAGCATCCACGGAGGAACTCGTGGACCTGGGCCAATGGCTCGGCACTCAGGAGGCCATCGAGCTTGGAAGGCAGGCCAACGCATACCCGCCGGTGTTGCGCTCCTACGACTCCCGCGGCAACCGCATCGACGAGGTGGAGTTCCACCCCAGCTATCACCGCCTGATGTCCACCACCATCGGAGCCGGGATCGCCTCCTTCCCCGAGCTGGAGCGACCCGATCCAAACCACCACCTCAAGCGGGCGGTCGGCATGTACCTGATCTCCCAGAACGAGGCGGGCCATGGCTGCCCCATCTCCATGACCTATGCCGCCGTTCCTTCGCTGCGCCACAACCCCGAGCTCTCCGCGGCCTACGAGCCCCTACTCAGGGCGCACTCCTACGCCCCGGAGCTGGTTCCGGCCCGGAGCAAGGGGTCCGCCACCGCCGGAATGGCGATGACCGAAAAGCAGGGCGGCTCCGACCTGCGCGCAAACACCACCGTTGCCGACCTGGGCGGCTCAGGCGAAGCGCTTCTCACCGGGCACAAGTGGTTCTGCTCGGCACCAATGTCCGACCTCTTCCTCACTCTGGCGCGCGACAAGGACGGGCTTTCGTGCTACCTGGTTCCCAGGGTGCTGGAGGACGGCACCCGCAACAGCGTGATCGTCCGGCGGCTGAAGGACAAGCTGGGCAATCGCTCCAACGCCTCCAGCGAGATCGAATACGACCACACCGTCGGCTACCGGGTCGGTGAGCCGGGTCGGGGCGTAAAGACGATCATGGACATGGTCGCCTTCTGCCGTTACGACTCCATGCTCGGCTCGGCAGCACAAATGCGCCAGGGGCTCATTCAGGCGATCTGGTTCGCGCGGGGACGCAGCGTCTTCGGCAAGAGCCTCATTGAGCAGGAGCTCATGCAGAACGTGCTGGTTGATCTGGCCATCGAATCCGAAGCCGCCACCATCACTTCGCTCTATCTGGCCAACGCCGACGACCGCTCCGCCACCGACCCGGTGGCACGCTCCTTCCGGCGTATCGCGGTGGCCGCCTCCAAGTTCCTCATCTGCAAGCGCGCGCCGGCCTTCATGGCCGAGGCGATGGAGTCCTTGGGTGGCAACGGCTACGTCGAGGAGTCGATACTTGCGCGGCTCTTCCGCGAATCCCCGCTCAACGGGATCTGGGAAGGCTCCGGCAACGTCAACGCCCTCGACGTTCTTCGGGCGATGGCCAAGGAACCCGCCTCCGTGGCCGCCCTGCTGGCCGAGCTGGAGGGCTCCGCAGGATCCAACGCCGCCTACGACTCCGCGCTGGCGGCTTTCAAGCACGAGCTGACCCACCTTGAGAGCCCGGAGTGGCAGGCCCGGGAGCTGGTCGAGAAGATGGCGCTCCTGATCGAGTCGTCGCTCATGTTGCGATACTCGACGGCCACCAACGCCCAGCTCTTCTGTGACTCCCGGCTTGGTGGCCGCCACGGCAGCGTACTCGGCACCCTTCCCCGCACGGGCGAGGCAAAGAGCATCCTCGAGGCGGCATTCCCCCACTTCTGAGTATCCGCCGCGATACGGTTGGCAAGCCTGGCCGGCGGTACAGGCACTGCTAGCCTGAGCTGCAAGAAGGCGACGCAAAGAGAAGAGGTGTACGGAGATGCGTGCCCGATGCGTGGCGCACACCCGGCGCGGCTCCGGGATCCCCGAATGAGCCAACAAAAGGCGGCAGGCCGGTCGAGGTTCCTTCCCCTTCTCGCGCTTGCTGTCGCCGCCGCCGCTTGGGGCTTGACGCCTGTCGGTTCACGGTACCTCCTGGCCAATCTGAGCGCAAGCGAGGTGCTCGGCACGCGCTTCGCCTTGTCCGGACTGCTCGCCCTCCCGCTCCTCGTCTACACTCGCGCCTACCGATGGCCAAGAGCCGCCGTTTTGAAGGCCGTCGGCTGGAGTGTGTTCGGGACGATCGTCTACCAGCTGGCCATCGTGAACGCCTTGCGCTGGACCAGTGCGGCCACGGCAGGCATCATCCTCGGCCTGGAGCCGATCATGATCCTTACCTTGGAAAGCCTGTTCATGAGGCACCTCCCCCGCCGGAATCTCGTCCTTTCCGTCGTACTCGGAATCATCGGTGTGGCCATGGTTGCGGGCATCGGTGCCGGTTCGGCGCCGCACGAGTCCCTCGGGGACCTGCTTGCGCTGATCGCGGCCCTGGCGTGGTCCCTCTACGTGGTCGGCTCCAAGCCGCTTGGAACCGAATTCGGCTCTGCCGGACTGACGGCCATCTCGGCGGTCTGCGCGGGCCTTGGACTCGGGCTCGTGTTCGGATCCACCATTGGATCCGCGGCACGACATGCAAGCGGAGCGGACGTCGCAGTGCTGGCGGGGACGGTACTCGCCTCGTCATTGATCGGCTTCCTGGCCTGGAACTGGGGCGTGGCGCGCACCAACAGCTCCCAAGCCGGCGTCTTCCTCTACCTGGTCCCACTCTTTTCCGTGATGGGAGGGGCGGTACTGCTCGGTGAGCGCTTATCTCCGAGCGACCTGGCGGGGGCGGTGTTCATCGTCGCCGCCCTGATCACCGCGCATCGTGTACCGGAATCCGCCCTGGCAGTCGAACCCGGGGCCTAATCCCACCGCTTGGCCGGCGCGGGAGGCCGGAGGGTGGAGCGCACCACCGCCACCAGCGCCGCGCGGCGCACGGCCAACAGCGCCAGCCCGGCCATGATATAGAGCGCGGCAAAGCCCAGCCGGGCGGATCCGGCCAGGGAAGCGGGAAGCACCCAGGAAAGCGCGAACTGGGCAAGGAAAAGCGTCAGCAGACTGACGGCCCCGCCGATACCAAGGCGACCCTCGAGAACCAGCACAAGCGCGAAGAAGGACTGAGCCGCAGTGAGGAGGAGTTCCTCCCTCTGGGCTACGTCCAGAGGGAGGCCATGGGTCGATGAGGACGACAGCGCGAAGACGAGCGGAAGGAAGCCGACCAGGAGCGTCCACTGGTTGATCTTGGAGGAGACCAAGGCGCCCAGAGCCGTCGAGGAACGCCCCTTTCTCGCAAGGAGTATCGCCGCTATGAACTCCGGTGCCTCCGATGCGAGTGGCGCCACCCACTGCACCAATAGGAAGTCGTTCACCTTTAGCGCATTGCCCGTGGCCACCAGCGAGGTCGCAAAAGGCTCGGCAAGCAGAATGATGGTCAGGGCCGCCAGTACCAGCATGGCCACCATGGCAGCGGCGCGCGGCCGGGGAGCCAGCGCAGCTATCAAGACCGCGGCTCCCTCCATCTCCTCCTCATCGCCCTCGTCGTCATGCCGTCCCCGGTTCAGGCGCACCAAGTAGAGCGCGAAGATCCCGACCAACACCACCGCGTCAACGAAGGTGAGGCTGCGCCGGAGCACGAAGCTCAACGCGTAAAGCGTGGCCGCCCCCAGGAATCCGACTCCAACCATCTGCACCGGTGCCAGCGAGACGGCTCCGCCACCTGGCACCGTCTCCGAGCCGGCCCGGGCCCCGCCGTTACGCCTGGCCTTCCAGGCCGCAGTCAGGGCAACCAGGGACCAGCCGACTCCGATCAGCAGCCGGTTCGCGCCGGTCATGTTGGCCAGGGCCAAAGGTGCAAAGTGCGCGGGATTCTTTCCCGCCTTCCAGGCGAAGACGACGTCGACGGCGTACTCGGGCAGCACCGCAACCAGCGCGAGCACAGCGATGGCCAGCCCCTCTCCGAGGTGTTCCTCGAGCAATTCAGCGGCCCAGGTGAGGAGAAACGCGGCCCCCACGATGGACAGCCCGTAAAGGATTGCCGCGACCGCGGGAGCCGGTTCGGCACCCGACAGGCGAAGCACCAGGCCCGGAAGCAGCGCCAGCAACGCCGCCAGCAGCTCGATGAGCGCCGCCCGACCGCCACGTTCCCTGCTCATCGATGCCAAGGCTCTGGGTGGTGCATAGTCTGCCAGGCTACTTCGCCCAGCCCATCAGGACTATGGAGATTGGTTGGAACCCCGGCACTTTAGTTGTATTATGCAAACATATAAACGCCGGCAGTGCCCGGTGGCCGGGAGGCGGGAGGAAATACCACCTTCCGTGCACTCATTGCCAACCGTGAAGGAGGGCACGTGACAGTTGTCGCCATCTCATCGCTTGCCGGCGGAGGAGGGGCTCTGATCGCGCCCGAGGTCGCCCGCAGGCTCTCGTTACCGTTCTTGGATCGCGCGATACCCATGGAGACCGCACGTCGTCTCTCAATGGATGAAAAGGCGGTTCTGGAGCAGGAGGAGCATCCCGAGCACGGCTTCGCCCGCATCGTGCACCTGCTCGCCCCCGCAAGCGGAATCTACAGTGCTCCCTTGCCGGAGATGGATGAGTCCGACATCACTGCCCACATGGTGACCTATCGAGCCGAAGAGGTGCGCGTGGTCCGCGAGCACGCGGATCACGGTGCAGTGATCCTCGGCCGTGGCGCCGCGGTGATCCTGGCCGATCATCCGCGGGCGCTTCGGGTAAGCCTGGTGGGGCCGGTCGAAGACCGGATATCACAGCTCGCCCGCCTCTCGGGCATAGACCTGGACCAGGCCCGGAAACAGCAGTATGAAGCCGACCACCTGCGGCGGTCCTTCATCCACCGTCTTCTCCGCGCCGACCCTTTCGACCCTAAGTACTACCAACTCGTTATCGATTCCACCAAGCTCCCGTTCGCGACTTGTGTGAGCATCATCGTGGAAACGGTGCGCAGCCTGGAGGAGCACTGGGCCCTGGAAAGCTGACAAGCCCCCGCGCCGAGAGCCTGGCCCGGAATACCGCTTTCGGCGGCACCGCCCGGGACGGTGGCCTAATGTCGGTGGAGTGGACAGACAGGACAGGCGCACCGCGGTCGGCTCGCACCCCGCCAAGTCGGCGCTGTTCGACGCTGTGGCCGAGGTTGCGGGCGCCCTGGCCACCGGGCGGCGCCTGGAGATCGTCGATCTGCTCAACCAAGGCGAACGCTCGGTCGATGAAATCGCAAGGGAAATCGGGCAGAGTTCGGCCAACACCTCTCACCACCTGCGCTCCCTTGCTCGCGCCGGCTTGCTTAGGCAGCGTCGCGAGGGCACACGAATCTACTACCGGCTATCAGGACCGGCGGTGGACGCGCTGTGGGATGCGCTGCGCGAGGTGGCGGAGGGGACGCGCGACGACCTCGCGCGCCTGCAGGTCGCCTACGTAGGCGACCTGAGCGAAGTTTCCGTGGTGAGCCGTGACAAGCTGGCACAAATGATGCGGGACGCCGAGGTCGTCGTCATCGACGTGCGCCCCGAGGTCGAATACCTGGACGGTCACATCACCAACGCAATCTCCATCCCCATCACCGAGCTCGAGAGCCGGATCTCCGAGCTCCCCGCCGGCCGGCAGGTTGTCGCGTACTGCCGCGGCCGATACTGCGCATTCGCACCGGCAGCGGTCAGGCTGCTCGGCCAGTACGGAGTCTCGGCGTCACGCCTGGAGGAGGGCTTCCCGGAATGGCGGCGCGCGGGACTTCCCGTCTCCTCGGGACGACCGGGCTGATGTCTACCTGGGCCGGAGCAGGTCATAGCTCCCCCGAAGCCGGAGCCTGGATAGGCTCATAGTGCGTGGTGCGGGCGGAATCAAGCGCCCGGCCTGCGATTGGGCACGCTAGAGGAGTCGTGGTTTGGGCAGCCTGCGCACGCTTGACAACAACTGGTACATCGACGTCAACCACTTCGCGCGGAACACCGGCTGGGCGCACTCCTTCATGGAGTTCTACTCGCTTTATGCGGGCATCGGATTTCTCGGCCTTCTCCTACTCCTGGCATGGTGGTCGGCAAGGCATGATCACAACCCCAGCGTCGCAGTTGCCCGTGTCCTCTGGGCGGCGGGCGGAACGGTTGTGGCCTGGATGTTCTCCTCCTTGGTCTTCAAACCCCTCGTAGCCGAGCGGCGGCCGTACTGGACCCTCCACGGTATGGAGGTGCTGCTGGCGAAGTCTCAGGAATTCAGCTTCCCGAGCGGGCACGCCACCATTGCGGGCGCCGCCCTGGCCGGCCTATGGCTCGCACGACGCAGGATCCTCGCCTTCATCGCCACCGTGGCCGGCCTCCTGCTGGCCTTTGGCAGGGTATACGTGGGGGTGCACTACCCCTGGGACGTTGTCGCCGGGCTCATCTGGGGGGCGGCCTTCGTGACCGTGCTCTCACCCATCGCCGTACGCATCATCGCCTGGTTCACGGCCCTTTTCCTTCGGACTCCGCTCGCGTTCCTGGTTGCCTCGCACCCGCGCTCTAGCGGCCAGACCATCACCTCGGTGCGCCAGCGAACCCAGGCATAGACACCTTCACCGGCGCCGCTCGCCTCAGAGCCTGGGGAGGGAAATGCGCACGCGCCTGAAGCCCTTGCCCTTGTTCTCCACCTTGGTCACGGTCAACTCGCCGATCTGGGCGGTGGATGCCACATGAGTGCCGCCGTCGGCCTGGGTGTCCAGCCCGACGATGTCGACGATTCGCACCACCTCTATCTCCGGCGGGAGCAAGTTGGTGGCGGTGCGAATGATGTCGGGGATCTCCATCGCCTCTTGGCGGGGGAGGCTGAAGACCTCGATGGCCCGGTCCGCCAAAACCTCCTGGTTGCATAAGCGCTCCAGGTCGTCACGAAACCCTTCAGGCACCGTCTCAAGGTTGAAGTCGAGCCGGGCGCTGAGCGGATCCATGTTGCCTCCGGTAACCAGCGCCCCGAAGTCCCTGAAGACCACCCCGGAGAGCACGTGCAGGGCGGAGTGGGTGCGCATCAGCTCAAAGCGGCGGCCTTGGTCGACAACCCCGCGGACCCTGGTCCCAGGACCCGGTATCGGATCGCCTTCGGCGGGCAGCAAGTAGAGGTCGTCCCCCTTGCGAGCGCCCACGATCCGGCACATGACTCCGTCGAATACCAGCGCGCCGTGATCCGGCGGCTGCCCGCCGCCTCCGGGGTAGAAGGCCGAACGGTCCAGCACAATCCCCTCCGGCGAGGCCTCAAGAACCAGTGCTTCAAACTCCGTTAGCCGCTGGTTGCTGAGCTCCAGCCTGGCGGTGCGTCCGATGCGTTCATCACTTGCCGTCATTGGGGTGGAGGCTAATGGCAAAGCCGAAAGATGCTTTTGCCATAGGTAAAATTAGTTGTATAGTACACATATACGCCTCTGGCCTGTGCAAGCCGCGCAGAGGGTGCGGCCAGGGGGGCGGCATGGAGCCTCGCTCCGACGCTGGCCAAGGCGTCCGAGGGGCCCGCGGCCCGAAGCCAAGTGCCTACTGGTGAGGCACGGCCACTCGATATGCCGCGTGGCTGAAATGAGCGTTCCCGCTTCCGGCCACCCCGGAACGGGATGGAAAGGGGCCCACCTTGCGCACCGTGGAGAGCCGAGCGTTGCAGGCACGCCAGGATGTGGGACCGCACTACAAGTGGTTGGTCCTCTCCAACACCACGATCGGCGTCCTCTTGGCGTCCATGAACGCCACCAGCCTGATAATCGCCCTTCCCGTCATCTTCAACGGAATCGGGCTGAACCCCCTCGACCCGTCCAACTTCCCGTATCTGCTGTGGATCATGATGGGCTACATGCTGGTCACCGCGGTCCTGGTGGTGACGCTGGGGCGCATCGGCGACATCTTTGGCCGCGTGAGGATGTACAACCTGGGCTTCGCGGTCTTCACCGTGGGTGCCCTCCTGCTGTCCGTGGTCTGGAGCAAGGGATCCACCGGCGCTCTCGAGCTGGTTATCATGCGCATGGTGCAGGGCGTGGGAGGCGCCATGCTAATGGCCAACTCGGCCGCGATTATCACCGACGCCTTCCCCTCCGAACAGCTCGGTCTGGCTCTTGGTACCAACATGGTCGCGGCCATCTTCGGAAGCTTCTTCGGAATCCTGGCCGGAGGCCTACTTTCTCAGGTCGGCTGGCGTTGGGTCTTCCTGGTCAACGTACCCATTGGTGTCTTCGGAACCGTCTGGGCCTACCTCAAACTTCGTGAGATCGGCGTGCACATCCGCTCACATGTCGACTGGCTGGGCAACATCGCATTTGCCGGTGGGCTGGCCATGTTGCTGGTTGGTGTCACGTACGGCATCAAGCCCTACGGCAAGAGCCTGGTGGGCTGGAACGATCCTTTCGTCTACAGCATGATCATCGCCGGAATAGTGGTCCTGATCGCCTTCGTCTTCATCGAGACGAAGGTTCCCGACCCTATGTTCCGCCTCTCCCTCTTCCGGAATCGCGCTTTCGCCGCCGGTAACATCGCCCAGTTCCTCGCCTCGATCGGACGCGGTGGAATGCAGTTCATGCTGATCATCTGGTTCCAGGGGATCTGGCTGCCCCAGCACGGATACGACTACACCTCCACCCCCCTGTGGTCGGGCATATATGTTCTCCCCCTCATGATCGGTATGGTCGCAGCCGGACCGATCGCCGGCAAGCTTTCCGACCGCTACGGGGCGCGACCCTTCGCCACCACCGGAATGCTGATCACCGCGGCCACCTACCTGATAATGATGACGGTGCCGCCGAACTTCTCCTATCCGCCGTTCGCTCTACTGATATTCGCGAACGGCGTAGGCATGGGGTTGTTCGTCTCGCCCAACACGGCATCGATCATGAATTCGGTCCCGGCACGTGAGCGGGGCGCGGCCTCGGGCATGCGCGTCACCTTCGGCAACTCGGGAATGCCTCTCTCGATGGGGCTTTTCTTCACCCTCATGGTCTTCGGCCTGAACGCGACGGTGCCGGGCAGCATGTACAAGGGCCTGGTGGCCCACTCCGTTCCGGCCACCGTGGCGGCGCAGCTCTCCCACCTCCCGCCTCTGGGATACCTCTTTGCCGCCTTCCTCGGCTACAACCCGCTGCAGCAACTTTTGGGGCCGAAGCTGCTCGCCTCGCTTCCCGCGCACCAGGCGCAAATTCTTACTGGACGTAGCTTCTTCCCCTCGCTCATCTCCGACCCGTTCAAGCATGGCCTGGTCCTGATTCTGGCTTTCGCCGCCGCCATGAGTGTCATCGCCGCAGTGGCATCCCTCCTGCGTGGCTCTAAGTTCATCCATGCCGAGGCAGGATCCACCATCCCCCAAGACCGCACGCCGGTCCGCGAGGTGGCGATCGGAGAAGCCGGAGAAGAGCTCTCCTGAGGCAATGCGGCCATGGGTCCTGTGTCGCACAGGACCCATGGCTCGAGCATCGTCCCAACCATAAGACTCATGGACAAAGCCGGATGCCCACCAGGCTTGACGGGAGAAGGCCAACCGTGGCCGGGAGTCTCGGCCACGTCGCTGAGGCCTCAGACCCGAGCCACACGCGCATGAGGGAACCTGCCCGGACGGGCCCGCTGCGTATGCGGCTTCCCATCGGGGCCGAGGTCACCCTGGGGCAAACCCCTGCTAGCGGCCGGAAAAGATCCTGCGCCTCTTGGGCGGTTCCTCGTCCCGTTCCCGCTCGCCGAAGTGGGTCGTTTCGGGTCCGCGAGAGCCACCCACCACGCTCGCACCGCCCGGGGTCTCCAAGACGATTCGCTCCACCAGATAAGGCGGCCAATTGAGGGCGGCAAGGGCGCGTGCGGCCTCCGCCTCGGTCTCCCCGGAAAGCGTCCGGTGAAGCAGCTCGGAGTATCCGCGACGGACCAAGGCGCGCTGCTCCTCGACGGCCAGCGATTCGAAGACGGCCCGACTTTCCAATCGCTCCCTCTCGGCCGTGTCCAGACGCCCGCTCTCGGTGAGCGCACGCACATCTTGACCCAAGCCGGTAGGCTCCGACGATGTGACGGTGTGCCTCGCAGACCTGCTCGAAGCGCTCTCTGTCGCCTGTGGGTGCGTCGGGATGCCAGCGCTTTGCCAAGCGCCGGTAGGCGTTGCGGACTTCGGTGAAGGAGGCGCCCTCCTCGAGGCCGAGCACGCGGTATTCGCTCCTCAATCCGGACAACCGTTCCATCCCCATGACCTTCGGGCTCCTGCCGGCCGCGGCGGCCATCGGCAAATGCCGGACGCTCCCCACCAAACGAAGGGGCGTCCTGCGCAGTTTCACCCATGTAATTGATCGGCACGCGGAACGGATTAGTTGAGCCAGAGCACCACCCAAGGAGAATCACCCGGCCCGCGGCACCTCCACCGACCGTGTGAGTGTGACGGCGCACCTACCCAGCCCCACCTTACGTCCGCCGAAAAACAAGCGCCTCTCCGTGCCGAGCCGAGCGCCGAAGGCTGCGACCGAGTACGACGCGGGTTGGCCCCGTGAAACCGGCCACGCTCGGGCCCCCGAGCCTGGCGGTCTCCCACTCATTGCCTTGTGGCCCACGGCGGGCGCATACCGGAACTAGCCTGACGTCAGGGCCTCCGTCCAGCGGTACGGCGCGGAGGCGGATCACGCACCTTAGACCAACGGGCGTGCCGCCCGGAGAAGGTCGTGCGCGAGTGGCCGAAAGGGGATCTCCGATGCCCAAGCGCAAGTGGAAGGATCTGAGCCGGCGCCAACAGACGCTTGTTCTGGTCATTGCATCAATACAGCTGTCGCTGGCCGCCGCAGCCTTCACCGATCTCGCCCGCCGCCCGCCTGAGCAGGTAAAGGGCAGAAAGAGTGCCTGGGTGCCGGTGATCATGCTCAACA
>JAJZLQ010000080.1 GCA_021850605.1 Actinomycetes bacterium | reverse complement strand
GGCCAACCGGCACCTGCGCGACTACCCGAGCGTGGTGCCAGAGCTAGCCCAGCTCCCGGCCATCCGCCGCGAGCTGGCCGCCATGCCATGGATCCACGGGATCGGACGGGCGGTGGACTCGATCATCGCCTCCGGCGACGAAGAGGCGATCGGCAATCTGCTTTCCAAGTCGGCCGGCCCGGCCACACTCCAGCGCTTGGCCGCCTACGCCGCCGCCGATCCACAACGCGACCGGTTGGCGGACCGGATCCTCCGCCACATCGGCAGCAGTCCCGAGCACCTGCGCAGATGCCTCGAGTCGGACTCGGGCGATGGGGTTGATTGCTCCGCCATCGAAACTGTTGCGGCCGCCTGGGTGCGCCGACGGTCCCAGGTGCCTCCTGGGGCGGAACCCCCCAAGTGGATCCTGGCCGCCGCACCCTTCATGCCCGGCCCGGTGCCGGTTTCCATGGTCGAGCAGGTTATCGAGGCATGCGCCGGGATAACCTTCAAGTTCCAGCCGGCCCCCACGGTCTCCACCCGCAACCTGCCCATCCTGGTCAAGCTGAACGGCGACGCCGTCTTCCGTAGGGGCGTCTTCTCCTGCTGCCTCGCCTCGGAATGCGAGGCTCACGTTCTGGCCTCCGCGGCGATATCGCTCTCGCGCATGGTGGAAACCAACCACCGTGACCTGCTCGCCCGCTTGCGGGCCTCCAGGCCCGACTTCAGCGAAAGCGCTTTCGGCTCGATAGTGATGTCTGCCATCCGCGTCGGCGGAACGGTAACGGCCTGAGACCGGAGCGCCTTAGGCGCGGTGGTTGATTGCCACGTACTTGAGCGCCAGGTACTCCTCGATCCCCTCGAAGCCGCCCTCGCGCCCAAAACCGGAGTGCTTCACCCCGCCGAAGGGCGCGGCCGCGTTGGAGACCAGACCCTGGTTTAGCCCGACCATGCCCGTCTCCAGCTTCTCGATTACCCGCAGCGAGCGCGAGAGGCTCTGGGAGAAGACATATGCCACAAGGCCGTATTCGGTGGAATTGGCGAGGTGGATGGCCTCGTCTTCACTGTCGAATGTGACGATGGATGCCACCGGACCAAATATCTCCTCGGCCGAGATGCGGGCGTCGCGGTTGACGTTGGTGAGCACGGTGGGCGCGAAGAAGTGCCCCGCGCCATCCAACTTGTCCCCACCGGTCACGAGCTTGGCACCGCGAGTGAGCGCGTCTTTGACGAGCCCTTGTACCTTGGCCACCGCGTCGGCATCGATCAGCGGGCCGACCTGGATGCCTTCCTCGGTGCCACGCCCAATTCGCATCGCGCCCATACGCGCGGCCAGCCTGTCGGCAAAGGCGTCGGCCACCTTTGCCGAAACCAGGAACCTGTTGGCCGAGGTGCAGGCTTCGCCCATGTTGCGCATCTTGGCCACCATCGCCCCTTCGACCGCGAGATCCAGATCTGCGTCGTCGAAGACGATGAAGGGCGCGTTCCCGCCGAGTTCCATCGAGAGGCGCAGCAGGTTGTCGGCGCTCTTGGCCACGAGCATCTTGCCGACCTCGGTCGATCCGGTGAACGAAAGCTTGCGCAGGCGCCCGTCGGCGACCAGGGCGTCGGTGATCGGACCGGGACTGGTGGTGTTGACCACGTTTACCACACCGCCCGGCAGGCCCGCCTCGGTGAGGATCTGGGCTAGGGCCAGCGAGCACAGCGGGGTCTGCTCGGCCGGCTTCAGGACCACGGTGCAGCCCGCGGCGAGCGCCGGGCCGATCTTGCGGGTCCCCATGGCAAGCGGGAAGTTCCAGGGGGTGATCATGTAAGTGGGCCCGACCGGTTGCTTCATGGTCAGCACTCGCGAGTTACCGTCCGGGGCGACGTAATAGCGCCCGTCGATGCGCACCGCCTCCTCGGCGAACCACCGGAAGAACTCGGCTGCGTAGGCCACCTCGCTGCGCGACTCCGAGATGGGCTTGCCCATCTCCATGGTCATGAGCAGGGCCAGATCCTCCTGGCGCTCCATGATGATTTCGAAGGCGCGGCGGATCACCTCGGCCCTGGCACGAGGTGGCGTCTCCGCCCACGCTTCGAAGGCCGCGGAGGCGGCATCAAGGGCTGCTACGGCGTCCTCTGGGCCCGCGTCGGCGATCTGGGCAAGGATGAGATTCGTGGCCGGGTCCTCGACCCCGTAGGTGGCGCCTGTCGAGGAGTCCACCCACTTGCCGCCGATGAAGAGCTGCTTGTTGACCCAGGACAGGACTGCCTGCTCGCGTTCGGACATTTCTGACCACCTTGGACGAACTTTTTTGGTTGGATTCATTCCACGTTAGTTTGAGTTCCCTGGTGGCATAGGAAGCGACCCCCTGGCACAGCAGCTACATCTTTGTATTGCATCACAACGACCCAACACAGAAGCTGTGCCGTAGCACATTTAGGAAGCGCTCAGGAGAGGACGTCCTTGGTAGTGAAGCGAGCCCAGGCCGCGCCGAAGAAGACCACCATCCACCCCGCCTGCTCCAGGAGATTCTTCAGGATTCCCGACCAGACCACCGGCGAGCGCATTAGATCGATACTGGTTTGCCAGTAGTGGGTCAGAAAAAGCGGGGCGATATGGGCGAGTTGAGGAATCCCGTCCAGGATCGACAGGATTATCACCGCTCCGAAGGTGACAGCTGCCGCCCCGATGGTCGAATCGGTGAGGGTGGAGGCAAAGACACCGACGGCCACGATCGAGAAGGTGGAGGCTGCGGCCAGTAGACCGACCAACAGCAAGCGCCAGATTCCGTCCAGCAGCGAGATCTGCGTTCCCGACAGCGTCACCACCGGACCGATCGGGAAGAGGGCCGAGCCAACGATAAGTCCTACCAGCACCACGGTCAGCGCGGCAGCAGTGGCGTACACCAGGGCCACCAGTGACTTCATCGCCAGTAGCCGGGTCCTGCTGACCGGAGCTGAGAGGAGGTAGCGCAGCTTCCCATCGGTGGCCTCTCCGGCGATGGTGTCACCGGCGGCAATGGAGACGATCAGGGGGATGATAATCAGCTGCGCGGTTAGGACCGCGGTGAAGCCGAGAAAGACCCCGTTGTGGGTCACCTTGTCGAAAAAGGCCGGACCCTGCCCATGGCCACCACCGGGGGAACCGACTATGTCCAGCACCACGCCCAGGAAGATGGGGATGGCCGCCAGCAAGGCGAAGCTGACCAGGGTGCGTCGCCTTTTCAGCACATAGCCGAGCTCCTCAAGAAACATCCGAGGCCTCCCCGGTCAGGGCTACAAAGGCCTCCTCCAGGGTGGGGCGGTCCTCGGCCAGGCGATAGAGCCCAATACCCGCTCCCACCAGAGCGGATGCGATCTCCTCGATGGCCACAGAGGCCCGATCCATGGTCAGAAGGCCGGCGTCGTCGGTGCTCGGCTGCAGGCCGAACCGGGAGCGTAGCAGCTCACGCGCGGCCACTTGGTCGCTGGTCCCGATTGACAGCCGGGCCGGAAGCTGCCCGCGCAACTCGCCTATCTCACCCTGGAACAGCAGACGCCCGTGTTGGATGACCCCGACATGGGTGCAGAGCTGCTCGATCTCCGAGAGAATATGGGAGGAAACAAAGACGGTGGTGCCCTGAGCGGCGAGTTTGATTATCAGCTCGCGCATCTCGACGATGCCCTGGGGATCCATCCCGTTGGTCGGCTCGTCGAGGATCAGCACCCGCCGGGGATAGAGAAGCGCGTTGGCCAGGGAGAGTCGCTGCTTCATGCCCAGGGAATAAGCCTTCACCTTGCGATTGCCGACTTTGGCAAGCCCGACCATCTCCAGGGCGGCGTCGATGTCGGGAGCCAACTGCCCCCCGTCACCCGGCGCACGAGTGGCCAGCGCGCGACGACGCTCACTCCGCCCGTAGCGGGACATTCGCTGGAGGTAACGCCTCGCTGACAGGGTCGGATAGAGCCCTGGGCCCTCCACGACCGCCCCTACGTCGACAAGAGCGCGAGTGGTCTCCTTGGGAACGGGGTGGCCAAGGAGCTCGATTTCACCGGCGGTTGGGAAAATCAACCCGAGCAGCATTCGAATGGTGGTGGTCTTCCCGGAGCCGTTGGGACCGAGAAAGCCGTAGACCGCGCCTTCAGGCACCGAAAGGTCGACCGAATCCACGGCCAGCTTTTCTCCGTAGGACTTGCTCAGCCCGGAAGTGGCGATCAGCTCAGCCAAGAACCCGCCTCTCCCCTGGCGCTAGGACGCCTGCCGCCGTGGACAGGGTGCCGGGCCATTCTCAGCCCTGCCCGAGATCCGCCAGCAGCACGCTCTGGGGAACCGCCCCGAAGGCCAGAGTGCCATTGTTGCCGATGAACACGGTCGCGACCGAGGTGGTCACCACGGTCCCCTGGCCAATTGCCGTGGTGACCTTGGTTCCGGATCCTAGCAGGCCCGACATCAACGAACTCGAGGCCGGCCTTCTGGGTAGTCCGGTGACCACTTCGACCGTCGAGAAGCCGGTGCCGATGGACTTGTGGGTGACCGCGGGGGCGGTGGTCGCGCCTCGGGTCACCGGCGCCATCACCGCACCCGGCTTGAGCGTCTTGACCGTGGCCCCGGAAGGCACGCTGAAGCTGAAGACCGAGGAGGAGGGTGCCGTGAAGGAGACGGCCGAATAGTAAACGGCGAAGGCGGCCGAACTCGAGCCCCTAGGCGTAATCCACACTCCCAGCACGTTGCCGGTGGAGGCGTCGACGGCTATCCGAACCCCGCCGATCAAGGACGAGGGATCATTGGGGGCCAGATTCAGCACATATGCCGGCTGCCCGGCTACGTACTCCGGCGAGTTGACGGTCACTGTCGCTCCGGCCGGGAGGTGGGAGAGCAGGGCATCGGCAATTACCGAAGGCGACGGTGGCGTTGATGCGGTGGACCTGGCACGCGAGACGGCCTTGGTTCCGGACGGAAGCCGAAGATTGGTTGCGGTGTTGGTGGTCGAATCCCACTCCCATACCGACCCGGCTGAGGCGTAGAGATCGAACTCTCCGCTGGTCGAGGGCACCTGGATGCGCAAACTCGAAGCATGGTTGGTCCAGAAATTGGCCGTGACGCCACTGGTCAGCGCCTGGGTCAGGAGCCCGGAGAGCCCGGAGGCGGATCCCCCGGAGAGCTGGTTCACGAACGAGGTGGGTAGTCCCAGCCCACTCGTCTCGACGATGGTTCCGGAGTAGATCCTTCCGGTGGGCCTGAGCGCCGACTCGATTAGCTGGGCAGGGGTCTTGCTGGCCAACGTGGGCGAGCTTGCCGAGACGACCTGGGGATAGGCGAGCGCCGTGCCAACGGCGCCCACGGCGACGACCGCCGGAAGCGCTAGGCGGACTCCGAAACGGGAATTGAAAAGCCTTGAAACCGCGTTGCTCACAAGAGCCTCCTTCACACGGTGGAATGATAAAACTCTAGGTAGCGAAACTGAGATTTAGCCCAAAGGCGTGCTTCGCACCCCTTTGACCAACCGTCGCGGCACCCCAATTGTTCCGCGGTGACCTTGTCCGTACCTGTGTCCCAGCTGTGACCTGCATTACAGCCTTGCAATTTGCGCGGGAGTGTGAGATCATTCCTAATCCCACCGCAAAAGCATGACCGCAGGCATCGCCTTTGGTCGAGGGGGCCAATTCGGAGCCCCTCGCCCCCGAGTGTGACGAAGGTCATCACCGCTCAGTGGAATGTACGCCTCTGAGCTGGAGAATTGCGCAAATCGGCGCGACCGCTCCGGAACAACCGGCGGCCATATGTGTTATACTTTAGCGTTCGAAATTGACAACAAGGCACTACAGATGACGAAGACAACGGTAACAACACGGAAGAAGATCGCAGCCCCGGTAGAGGAGGTCGCAGCCAAGGCGCCACGCAAGAGGCGCTCCAAGAGCGACACCGCGACGGTCGAGGCCGCACTCAGCATCTCCGGGCTCGGAGCGGATGCGGTACGTCTCTTTCTCGACGACCTGGCACGACACCCGCTTCCCTCCCCAGCTGAGCAGGTCGAGCTGGCCAAGCGCGTGCGCGCCGGTGACGAGGCCGCCAAGTCCGAGATGGTTGCCGCCAACCTTCGCCTCGTCGTGCACTGGGCACGCCGGTACCAGGACCGAGGCGTCGAGCTTTCGGACCTGATCCAGGAGGGCACCTTCGGCCTTATCCGCGCGGTCGAAAAGTTCGACTGGCGCCGAGGCTTCAAGTTCTCGACTTACGCGACCTGGTGGGTCCGTCAGTCACTGCAGCGGGCCGTGCATAATCATGGCCAGTCGATCCGCCTTCCCATGGAGGCTGCCGAGCGTTCGCGCAGGGTCGACAACGTCACCCGCGAGCTGCAGAACGAGAACCAGCGCAACCCAACCGAAGAGGAGATCGCACGCAGCGCCAACCTCTCCCCCGCCCAGCTTGCCGACGTGCGCCATGCGGCCCGCGTTGTCGCCAGCCTCGACCAGTCGGTCGGACCCGAAGGTGAGACCAGCCTGGGAGACCTGGTGATCGGCAGTGAGAACACCTTCGAGGACGAGGTTGACGAGGCTCTCACCCGCGACCAGCTGCGCAAGGCCCTAGAGGAGCTGGATCCGCTGGAGCGCGCCGTGGTCATTCTGCGCTTCGGCCTGGACGGCAATCGGCCGGCTTCGCTCGAGGCGACCGCCAAGCACCTTGGCATCGGTCCGCGCCGTGCACGCCGACTGGAGGCCGCCGCACTTGATCGCCTCGCCGAGCATCCCGGCCTGAAGGCTCCTGCCGCCTGATCGATCCGGGAGCGCTCATCCGGTGGGTGGCGCGGAACTTTGGCATGCAGCCACCCCCGTATCCTCGTGGGGGTGGCTGCTTCTTTTTCCCGGGCACGGAAGAAGCCCGCGGCCGGGGTCCGGCATTGCCGAATGCAGGCATGCCAAGGCCCCGGGGCTTTTCGGACCGCATGACCCGACTGCAGGTCGTGGGGCTACAGCCGCCCACAAGCAATGCTGAACTCGCACCCCTGGCTGGGGTCGCAACGTTCGCGGAGGAGTTGGATCAGCCGAACGCCCAATGCCCGAGCGGGCCGAAGTCAGCTTTGGTGCGGCTGCCTCGTCTCTCCATGCCGGCCTTGGGTCCCGTCGGGGTCCATCTCGCCCACTGCGCCCCAAAAGGGGCGAGGCGCCGACTCATCGGGAGGACCGCGGTTTTCGGGCCGGGCGTGGCCGGTCAAAGCCGCCAGGCGACCGCGGAGGAGGCCCAGGTGGGTAGGGAAGAGTGCGACCGGGAGCGGGACGATGAGATGGGCTTCCGCACCGCTTTCCGGAGCGGCGCCCTGGGCCGTGCCGTTGGGCATCTCCTGGACTCGCCCTCTGCCGCGCTCCAGGTCCGGGCGAGACCGCGGCAGGGCTGGATTGTCCATTTCTGGCGAGGCAGCCACATTCTCGAAGTCACTTCCATCAGCACGCATGCCCGGGTGCGGATCCCTCGCGATATCGGCCCAGGCAACCAGGAGTTGCTCGCCCTCCATTTCTGAGGAAAGGCCTCTCCATCTGATTGCGGCCGATGCCGGCGTCATCCCGGTCTTCCCCAGTCGATACTCACCCGACACCGATTACGGCCCATGAAGTCGTGGGGATTCGCAATCGGGTATCCCTTGGTGATGCCGGCTCACCAGTGGCCGGCACGGCTCCCCATCGTCGCAAAGATTCATGACGACGTCTGCAACTACGCCATGCGGGGTGACCATGAGCAATGTTGGTTTGGGCGGATGGACTTATGGACGACGCGTCGTCGCGACTGCAGGGTGCACCGCCAATTGCGGTGCCACGGACTACTCTGACGGGACAAATACAAGGCGCCACCTCACCCCAGGACTGGACCGAGAACCGGCACCCTCCCGCCAGCTGCGCAGTTTCGCGGCGGGCTCAGAATCCGATCCCACCTTTAGGAGCTCCTTACGGATCAGATGGCCGGCCGGCGTGTATTTTGCGTAGGCCATCTGGGAGCATATATCGGATTCGATAGTGTGCTCAGCTTGTTTGGAAGCGGCGTGCTGTGTCGCGGGCGATGTCGCGAAAGATTGCCCGTAGCCGGCGCCCGTGGTCCGGGTTCGGGCGGGCCGGCCGGCCCGGAGCGCGAGAGCTCGCTCTCCATCTCGCACTGGACACTAAGTCAGGGCAAGCGCATAGCGTCAGGGATGGGGCGCAACCCGCCAAGATGAAGCAGGCCGGCTCTCCGCGCGGTGACCAGCCAAGCGGTGACGTAGATCCCCGCGAGCAGACGGGGCAAAAAGGTATGGCGGCCTCAGTGGCCGAGCGCCTCGATGGATCCCTCCAACAGCTCGGCCCGGCCCAGCACGGCATCGAGGTCAGCCGGCAGCGGTGTAGCGAATCCGACCTCCTCGCCCGTGGCGGGATGAATGAAGGCCAGGCGCCACGCGTGAAGGAAGATGCGATCGCCGAACTCCGCCCTGCCACCGTAAAGATGGTCACCGTAGACGGGATAGCCGTGGGCACTCAGGTGCACGCGTATCTGGTGGGTACGGCCCGTCTCGAGCTCCACCTCCAGCAGGCTCATCTCCTCCCCGCCCAGCGCTAACACAGCCAGACGGCGGTAACGCGTGCGCGCGTAGCGTCCCTGAGCCGAAAGCTCCATGGCACCGAAACCCCTGGAGGACTTTGCTATCGCGCCTTCGAGCTCCGCCTTGACCGGCTCTATCCGGCCCTCCACCAGAGCGAGGTAGGTACGGCGGGCGGAATGCTCGCGCATTTGGGTGGAAAGTGCCTCGTAGGCCTCCTCGGTGCGTGCGATAACAAGAAGGCCGGAGGTGGGACGGTCGAGCCTGTGAACGATCCCAGGCCGCTGAGGGTTCCCGACCCCTGCTACCTCGGGGTAGCGTGCCATGATGCCCGCAACCAGCGTGGAGGTGGCATTGCCCACCCCTGGATGGACTACCTGGCCGGGAGCCTTGTCCACGACGATCACCGACTCATCCTCGTGGACCACCCGAAGATCCACCCTGGGATCGGGCTCGGGAGCCTGCGGAACGACCTCGTCGAGGAGGCTCTCTGCAACCTCGAGTACCTCGCCACCTCGCAAGAGCAGAGACTTTGAGGTCAGAGGCCGATCTCCCATGCGCACCCTTTCCGCAGCGATCTCCGCCGCGGCACGGGCACGGGAACACCCGGTGAGCATGGAGACGGCTCGATCGAGGCGTGTCCCGGCCAGCGAGGCGGGAATCTCCAGTGCAAGCAGTTCACCCTCTGCCTCGGGGTTTTCGGGTCCAGTCATCGCCATGAGCCTATGGGCCGGGGAGGCACCCCCGGGTTCAGCGCGCGGACTCGGACTTGGGGGTGGCGATGATGGCCAGCACCAGTCCGATGACAACCCCTGCGTCGGCGAGGTTGAAGGTGGGCCAGAAGCCTGAATGGAGGAAGTCGATCACCGCTCCCCCGTTGTGCCGGAAGATGCGATCGACCACGTTGCCCATCGCCCCGCCAAGGACCAGTGCGGCGGCGACCGTGGTGGCCGGCCGGCGGGTCCGAAAGAGGATGACCACGAGAACCGCCGAGACCACCAGGCCGAAGACAGTGATTATGCCCGGAGCCCCGGAGGCTATCCCGAAGGCAATTCCGGAGTTGTATATCAGCTCGAAGCCAAAATGCCCGAAGAGAAAGTGGGGATGGCCGGCCAGGTTGTTTTCTGCCCAGGTCTTGGTCACCTGGTCGGCCGCCACCCACAGCGCAGCCAGAGCCAGGCCGGCCAGGTGACGTACCCAAGGCTTGCGGGACGCCACTCCGGTCCCCTCGCCAACAGCCAACTTGCCCACCCGGCGCCCTCGCGCGCCTATCGGCGCGTAAGGCCTCCGCTCTTGCACTTCACGCAAAGGCGCGCATACGGGAGCGCTCTCATACGGATACGGGGGATCTCGGCCTTGCAGTTCTCGCAGATACCGTAGGTCCCGGCTTGGATCTTCTCGAGCGCCGAATCGATCTCGGAAACGGTGGCAAGGTGGGATGCCAGGAGTGCGAGATCCCGCTCGCGCTCCATGGTCGAGTTGCCCCCTTCACCGGACTCCTCGTCGAACTGCACATCACCGGGCTCGGATTCGCGGGCCAGAGTGGCCGCCTCCTCCTTGAACATCTCGGCCTGAGAGGTGTAAACCTGCCGCTCGGACTCGAGCAGCACACGCTGGGCGGCCAGGAACTCCTCTTCCGAGAGAGCCTCATACTCGTCGTCGGTGAGGAACTCGATCTCTTCCTTGGTGCGCACCGCAACCGAGGCGTTGCCGGCATCCGCTGCCCGGGAGCCGGTGCTGTTCCTGCTCCGCTTGGTCGCCGTCTTTGCCAGCTCTTCCATATCCATCACCCCCTGTGGAGCATCCTCCACACGGCCATCCAACGACTATCACCAGCCGCGCTACGGGCAACTTCCCTCGCGCGGGCCTCTATGCAACAATCCCGGCGCGAAATGATTCCCGCATTCTAATTACGCACTTGGGATCCAGGCCGACACCCGCGCGGAAAGGCTCGATCGTTGCGGCTATACAATAAACGCGTGCGCGGGCGGGCCGTGTCGCCCGACGGATATCCCAACGCTGATGCGCGCCTATTTTGGATGCATGGAATCAAGTTCAGCGGCAAGCAGCATCAACGCCACACCCTATCCACAGGCCGTCCCCGGGCTAAACCTGCCTGCACTCGAAGAGTCGATCCTGGCCTTCTGGGAGAAGGACGCCACCTTTGCCGCATCCATCGAGAATCGTCCCGGCGGCGAGAACGAATACGTCTTCTACGACGGCCCTCCTTTCGCCAACGGCCTGCCACACTACGGCCATCTCCTGACCGGCTTCGTCAAGGATGCGGTTCCCCGCTACCAGACCATGCGAGGCCGCAAGGTGCAACGCCGTTTCGGGTGGGATTGCCATGGACTGCCCGCCGAGATGGCCGCGGAGAAGGAGCTCGAGCTCACCGGCCGGGTTGACGTAATCGGCTTCGGCATCGACAAGTTCAACGACTATTGCCGTGGCCTGGTGCAGCGCACCACGCATGAGTGGCACCGCTATGTCACACGCCAGGCACGCTGGGTGGATTTCACCAACGACTACAAGACCATGGACGCCGACTTCATGGAGTCGGTCATGTGGGCATTCGCCGAGCTCTATCGAAAAGGGCTCATCTACGAGGGTGAGAGGGTACTCCCCTACTGCTGGGAGTGCGAGACGCCTCTCTCCAACTTCGAGACCCGCCAGGACGACTCCTACCGGATGCGCATCGATCCGGCGGTCACGGTCGCCTTCCCGTTGGAAGAGGAGGCCGGGGAAGCGCTCCTCGCAGGTGCGGTCGAGATCTGGGCCTGGACCACCACCCCTTGGACCCTGCCTTCCAACCTGGCACTTGCCCTCGGCCCCGACATCGAATACGCGGTCTTGCGTGTGCCGGGGCGCGAGGCGAAGGTCGTCATTGCCGAAGCCGCCCGCGAGCGCTACGCCCATCGCCTGGAAGGGGCGGAGCTGCTCGGCACGGTGCCGGGCACCGCGCTTGCCAATCGCAGATTCCGACCCCTCTTCCCCTACTTCGCCGAGGCACCCAACGCTTTCAGGGTGCTGATGGGTGACTTCGTCAGCACCGAAGACGGGACCGGCGCGGTTCAGATGGCCCCCGGCTTCGGCGAGGATGACCAGAAGCTCTGCGAGGCGGAGGGAATCGGGGTCGTATGCCCCGTCGACAGCCGCGCGCGCTTCGTGGACCCCGTCGGCGACTTCCTCGGCCTACAGGTCTTCGAGGCCAACCCGGCCATCATCGAGGCGCTGGAGGGCATGGGGGCGCTCGTCGAGCACGCCGACTACGAACACTCCTACCCCCACTGCTGGCGGACCGACACTGCCCTCATCTACAAGGCCGAGAGTTCCTGGTTCGTCTCGGTCACCGCCGTCAAGGAGCAGCTTCTCAAGCGGAACCAGGAGATCAACTGGATCCCAGGCCACGTGAAGGACGGCTCTTTCGGTAAGTGGCTGGAAGGGGCGCGCGACTGGTCCCTAACCCGAAACCGCTTCTGGGGCTCGCCAATACCGGTTTGGAAAAGCGACAACCCCGACTACCCGCGCGTCGACGTATACGGCTCCTTGGATGAAATCGAAGCCGAGTTCGGGCGCAGGCCGGTCGATCTCCATCGCCCGGAGATCGACGAATTCGTCCGGCCCAACCCTGACGATCCCACCGGGCGCTCGATGATGCGTCGCGTACCCGATGTGCTCGACTGCTGGTTCGAGTCGGGTTCGATGCCCTACGCACAGCTCCACTACCCCTTCGAGAACCGGGAGAGCTTCGAGTCGCATTTCCCGGCGGACTTCATCGTCGAATACATCGGGCAGACCCGTGGCTGGTTCTACACCTTGCACGTGTTGGCGGTGGCACTTTTCGACCGGCCGCCTTTCAAGAACTGCATCGCGCACGGCATCCTGCTTGGAAACGACGGGCGCAAGCTGTCCAAGCGCCTGCGCAACTACCCCGACCCCTGGGAGGTCTTCGAGGAGATCGGCGCGGACGCCATGCGCTGGTTCCTGCTCTCTTCGGCGGTTTTGCGCGGCCAGGACGCCATGGTGGATCGCGCCGGGATCGTGGACGCCCACAAACGCGTCATCAACCCGATCTGGAACGCCTACTACTTCCTCTCCCTCTACGGCAACGCGGACGGGATCAAGGGAGCGGTCGACACCTCCTCGGCCAACCTCCTGGATCGCTACATCCTTGCCAAGACACATGAGCTGGTTGTACGTGCGACGGAGTCGATGGACTCCTATGACCTTTCCGGAGCGACCGGCGCGGTCGAGGAATATCTTGAGGCCCTGACAAACTGGTACATCCGCCGTTCGCGCGACCGGTTCTGGAGAGAGACCCCCAAGAGCACCGGTGACGATCAGGACAAGGTGGCTGCCTACAACACGCTGCACACCGCGCTCCACTACCTGACCAAGGTGGTGGCGCCACTCTTGCCCATGGTCGCAGAGCACGTTTACCAGTCCATAAGCGGCGAACGAAGCGTGCACCTCACCGACTGGCCCTCCGCAGACGAACTGCCCGCCGACGCGGCCCTGGTGGAGGAGATGGACCTGGTCAGAGAGGCGTGCTCACAGGCCCACTCGATCCGCAAGGCGCAGGGGCTGAGAGCCCGGCTCCCCCTTGCCACATTGACCATCGCCACCCCTGGCGCCGGCCGGCTCTCCCCCTACATGGAGCTGATCGCTTCGGAGACCAACGTGAAAAAGGTGGTTCTCCTCGAGGAGACCGCCAGCCTGGCGGCTGAAACGCTCGCCTTGGTGCCCAGGGCCCTGGGGCCGCGTCTGGGTGCCGACACCCAGCGGGTTATTCAGGCGGCCAAGGCCGGCCGCTGGGAACGTGACGCCGACGGCCGCGTAGTGGTGGACGGGACCCCGCTCGAAGAGGACGAGTACAAGGTGACCGTCGGCGTGGTGGCGCCGGAATCCGCCCGTCCGCTCTTCGGCCGGACCGGAGTTGTCGTTCTCGACATCACCCCGACTCCCGAGCTTGAAGCCGAGGGCACGGCGCGTGACTTCGTGCGCCTGGTGCAAACCGAGCGCAAGGCCATGGACCTGGTAATCACCGAACGCATCGTCCTGCGTGCCGAGGTTTCCAAAGGCGACCCCGCAGCCGCGGTGATCCGAGAGTGGGCGGATTACATCAAGGCCCAGACCCTGGCCGACAGCCTGGAGATCGTGGAGAGCGAGGAGGTCTCCCCCTCCCGGCATTGGAAGGTCGAACTGGTCCGTACCGCCTGAGCAGGTCCGCCCCGGCTACTCCTCGCTGAACTCTTCGAAGAGATCGTCACCGGAAAAATCGGCGACATCCACATCGGACGTCTCGGCATCGGTGGAGGCGGACTCCTCCTGATAGAGGCCACTAAACGAGGCCTCCATCGACGCCATCGCCTCGGCGAGGGCCTCGCGCACCTTTGCCCTGGCACCCGAGGCAAGGTCAGCCAGCCTGTGCAGCTCCTCCAGGAGGGCGTCGCGCTTGGCCTCGAACTCCCGCACCTCGCCGGCCAGGCGCTCGGTCTCCGCCTCGCGCATGGCGGTGACTTCGGCACGCGCGGTGCGCTCGAGGTCGGCGGCGTTACGCCTGGCATCCGAGAGCAGGGCATCGGCCTCGGATTTTGCCCTGGCCACGACTTCATCTGCGGTACGTTTGGCCATCTGGAATATCTCCAGCAGCTCTTGGCTGGCCTCGACGTTGGCCTGCGCGGGCGCTGCGGCCGCGGGAGCCGGTTCACCTACCGGACCGGCCTCCAGCGCCTCGTTCAAGTCGTTCTCCAACTTGGTAACCCGATCACCGAGCTTGCGGTTGCGATCCTCGAGGATCTCAACTCCTTTGGCCACCTGCTCTAGGAAGGTGTCCACGTCCTCTGGGTTGTAGCCGCGCATCTTCTCGCGGAACTGTGCTTCTCGAATTGCCCTGGCACCGAAATCCATGCCTTAGATGGTAGCAACGAAGCCGGGCCGGGCAGGGGGCTTTGCGTCCTATCCGCAGCCGGATAGGACAATCCCGCACCTGGGCGCTCCGGCCGGCAACGCGCTCCCTGCTGCTCGATCACAGGCGCCGGGCCGGCGTGACAGGCAAGACCACCTGGAGCGAAAGCAACTTTGGCACGTGCAGCTCCAAAGTCTTCGATGGCATAAGAACGCCACCTACAACTGGCGCCGTGCGCCGGCCTCCAGGCCGGTGGTTAAGCTCCGCTTTTAGGTAGCGTTCGCCCGCGACTGCTGAACTTTGGGCCCGGCCCCAAGAGCCAGGTGCGACCGCGGGCGAGTTGGGAGCCCAACGGCTTGGACCGACGACACTGCGCATCCCGACAATTGCACCTCGGGAAATGGACAATGAACCACAAAACTGTGTGCCGCCACAGCGGTTACGCAGAGATCCTGGCCGTCCCACCGGCCCTCTTGGCTGCCTGCTGATACGGCGCTCACTCGGCAAATTTGACCGGAACCGCATCCAGCACGTTCACGGTATCGTCCACCCAGTCCGCGCCGCCAACGGTGCGGCCATTCGGTCGCCACCGACTGGGACTCAGCTGCCCCCGCATCCTCGATTATCGATTTGCACGTGTTGACCCCGAGATCGGCTGGGTGCTGAAATCGATG
>JAJZLQ010000092.1 GCA_021850605.1 Actinomycetes bacterium | reverse complement strand
CTCCCCCGCAAAATTCTCGTAACGGGTACGAAGTTGCTCGAGGGAGGCACGACCTTGGGATAGCTGGTCCCCAAGGCGGGAAAGCCGTGCCTCGGCGGACCTTGCCGCCTTGGACGCTGATTCAGAGGCCTGGAGGGCGCGCGCGCGGGAATTGGAAGCCTGCCTGGCCGCCTCGGCCAGCGTCCGCTCCTTCTCCTCCAGCTCTCGCACCATCGCCGCCGAAGCCTGGAGCCCGGAGGCGTCGAGCTGTCGCTCCTCCTCCTCCAGCTGCTCCAGTGCCGGCCCGATTCCGATCACCTCGGCCTCGAGCCGCTCCTTCTCGGCCCGGAGCGCCGCAAGTTGTTCGCCCAGAGCGCGCTCCCGGGAGTCATCACCCAGCTGGGCCAAGCGCTCCTCCAGCCTCCTGGCGCGCTCGCCGGCCAAGAGTGCCACCCTCGTGAAACGGCCACGAAGCTCCCCCGCCCGGCGGAGCCTTTCGGAGTCGGCGATGCCCTCTTCTTCACCACCTGCATCGCCAAGTTCGTCCCGGCGGGCGCGCATAGATCCAAGCAGGGGCTCGATCTCGGCAAGCCGGTTTGCCAGGGCGCTCAGCCTGTCCTGCTCCCCAAGGCTGTCATCCAGATGCCGGCGGTATTCTTCGCCGAGAAGATACCCCTTCAGCTGGGAAATCTCGTCCTTCAGGTCAAGGTGCCTCTTGGCGGCGTCAGCCTGCCGCTCCAGCGGGCGTATGCGCTTCTTCAGCTCCCGCGATGCTTCGCTGGCCCGCTCGAACTCGGCGTCGACCACCTCCATGCGGCGGCGGGTGCGCTCCTGGCGGCGGCGGTATTTGGCGATACCGGCCGCCTCTTCTATCACCAGGCGGCGCTCCTCCGGCTTGGCGTCGAGCACGCTCTCCAGGCTTCCCTGCGAGACAATGGTGTGTTGACCACGGCCGATGCCGGCGTCGGCAAGCAGCTCCTGGACGTCGATCAGGCGGCATTCGCGCCCGTTGATCTCGTAGCGCGACTGCCCGTCGCGGGTAAGTTCCCGGGCGATGCTCACCTGGGACCCTCCTGATCCGAGCCGCCCGGAGGCGTTGTCGAGCACGATCTCAACGATGGCGGACCGGGACGCGGAGCGGCCCTGGTTGCCCGCGAAGATGACCTCTTCCATCTTGGAGGAGCGCAGAGACTTGGGTGACTGGGCGCCAAGCACCCAGGAAATGGCATCGACGATATTGGACTTACCGGAGCCGTTTGGGCCCACCACAACGTTGATGCCTTGGGTGAGCTGCAACTCCACCGGGTCGGCAAAGGACTTGAACCCTTTGATGGAGATGGACTTCAGCTTCATGCCACGCTCGCCACTTGGGCTTGGGCCATCGCGGCCCGGCCGCAACTCAACGAAATCCACCCCGCAGACATGGCCCAGGAAACAGCTGCCCGCAGGTGCGGGCGTCACGTAGCAATCTACCGCCCGGGCCACTGGCGCCGCCTTACTCCAAGGCTCTAATTGCCACCCTCTAGCCCGAGCAGCGCGGCCCCGGGGTCCTTCGGAGCCCCCTATGCGCTACTTAGTGCTGGCAGACAGAGCAGAAGTGGCTGGAGCGCCCGGCCAAGACCTCACGCCGGATTGGTTCCCCACACACCAGGCATGGCTCCCCTTCGCGCCCGTAGACACGGAGTTTGGTCTGGAACGATCCCAGTCGGCCAGAGATATCGCGGTAGGTCCGGTCAGCCAGGCTGGAACCCCCCAGCTCCACGGCTTCGGCGAGAACCTCCTGGCACGCCTCGGTTAGCCTCGCCATCTCGCCGGTACCGAGCGTCATCGCCGGCCGGCGCGGCGCAAGCCGGGCCCGGTGCAGCATCTCGTCGGCGTACATATTGCCGATCCCCGCCACCAGGGTCTGATCGAGAAGGAGGGTCTTGACCGCCACGTTGGTGCGCAAAGCCCGCTCCCTTAGGCAAGCGAGCGGGTCAGGGGCCTCGATGGCGTCCGGACCAAGATGAGCAATGGAGGCCGGCAGGCCACCCTGCGCAGGGCGATGGCCGATCTCCACCCGGCCGAACATTCGGGGGTCGATGAAAACGATGTCTGATCCGTCCGCGAAATTCAGCACCAGGTGCGCATGCTTGTCCCGTGCGGCACTGGCTCCGGAGAGAGCGCTGGAGCGTAGCTGGCCACTCATACCCATGTGCAGTATCAGGACCTCTCCCGTGACCCCGCCGTCACGTTCGAGATCCGCCAGAAGAAACTTCCCGTGGCGGCCAAGGGAGTGGATGCGCGATCCGACCAGGACGTCCGGCAGCGCATCCCGGGCAGCATCCCCGCGGAAGATCCTGCTCGCGTCGGACCTGCAACTCATGACGCACCGGCCCAGAGCTACACTGGCCAGCCCACGACGAATTGTCTCCACCTCGGGGCCCTCAGGCATGGGCTTCTCCGTCGGCCAGCGAATCCAGCGCCGCTCGTGCAGCCCGTTGTTCGGCCTCCTTCTTGGAACCTCCGCGCCCGGTGAAGGTCGCCCCGCCCTCGAGTGTCACCTTGGCGACGAACTTGGGCGCGTGCTGCGGGCCGGTCATCTCCGCGCTGTAGCGCGGGCCGGCCAGTCCTGCCTTGGCGAAAAGTATCTGCAACTGGCTCTTGGCGTCCACCAATGCCACCTCGACGTCCAGCCGTTCAAGATCGCTAAGCACGGTTCGGTCGATGGCCGCCATCGCTGCCTCAACCCCCACGTCGAGCCAGATGGCCGCTATGACGGCCTCGAAGGTACCGGCGAGAATGGTGCGCTTCTTGGCACCTCCACTATTGCGCTCGCCCTGGCCCAGCACGAGGTGACGGTCGATCCCAAGGTCGCGAGCGATGGCGGCAAGGGAGTCGGTGTTGACCAGCGCAGATCGCGCTACGGTCAGATAGCCCTCGTCGCGCTCCGGGAAGCGGATAAACAGGGCCTCTGAAACGCGGGCCTGCAAAAGCGCGTCCCCGAGAAACTCGAGGCGCTCGTTGTGCTCGAGTGCGGGATTTTCCAGTGCGGCAGACTTGTGGGTCAGGGCGATGACCAGCGACGGCATCTTGGCCAAGTGCGAGTCGAGGCTGTCCGGCCCGGAGGTGGAGCCGCCGACGCGCACTGCCACCTCGAGCAGGTCGAGGAGACCGAAGGTCAAATGCGGCCTGTCGCTGGTCCAGACCGCGTTGTCCCGGCCCTTGCCCAACTCCCCGCTACTGAGCGATCTCGAGCTTATCGGCCACGTAGTTCACGGCGTCGCGGACTGTTTTGAGGTCCTCGAGGTCTTCGTCCTCGATGCGGAAGGTGTGCTCCCCACCCGAGAACTCCTCCTCCATCGCCTCGACCAGCTCGATGAGCGCGAGCGAGTCGGCGTTGAGGTCGTCGGCAAAGGAGGCGTTCTCACCGATCGAGGAGGGGTCGATCTCCAGAATGTCGGCGAGATTGTTGCGGATCGACTCAAGGATCTCCGCCTTGGACGAGTACTTGGAGTCCGAAGACACCCTTACCTCCACTTTCTTAACGCTGAAACGGGAACCTAGGACCCGACAGCACTGGTGAGCTTGCCAAGAATGCCGTGGTCGGCCAGGCGCATGCTGGTTGCGATGGCATTGAATATCGCCTTGGGTGAAGAGGAGCCGTGCGAAATGATGCAGATTCCATCCACACCAAGAAGCATGGCGCCGCCATAGCTGTCCGGATCCAGCTCCTCCATGAGGGGTAGGAGCTTGGGGAGCGCCACGTCGACCACCGCTTGGCCGTCTTCGCCGGCACCGAGGTGATCGAAGATCGCCTTGGCCAGCGCGCGCATGGAGCCCTCGAGCGTCTTCAGCACAATATTTCCGGTGTACCCGTCGCACACCACCACGTCGATCCGGTCGCTCATGACGTCGCGTCCCTCGACGTTGCCGATGAAGTTGATGCGGTCGCACTGCTCCAGGAGGGGATAGGCCTCCTTGACCAGCTCGTTCCCCTTGCCCTTCTCCTCACCAATGGAGAGGATGCCGACGCGTGGTGATTCGACGCCGAATACTTCGTTGGAGTAGACCGAACCCATCTCCGCAAACTGCACCAACCAGGAGGCGATCACGTCGGAGTTGGCTCCGGAGTCCAGTACCACCGTTGGAGTCGAGCCGGGCACAGGGATGGTGGTGGCGATGGCCGGCCGGGCAACTCGCGGCAGCCTGCCGAATTTGAGAAGAGCCGAGGCCATCGCGGCTCCGGTGTTGCCGGCCGAAATCATTCCGACCGCCTTGTGGTCGCGCACCAGCTCGGCGCACCTGACCAGCGAGGAATCCCTCTTCCGGCGCACCGAGGATGCCGGGTCGTCGTGCATCTCGACGACCTCGGAGGTCGCGAGCACCTGGAAACCTTCGGCGGCCAGGGGTCCCACCACTTCGGGAAGGCCGACCATTATCAGCTCGACCCCGAGCTCCTGCTTGGCACGGCGCGCGCCCTCGATTACGACATCCGGGGCGTTGTCGCCCCCCATGACGTCGAGCGCCAGAGGCAGCAAGCTACCGGACCTCTACAGCCTGGCGGCCGTGGTACCACCCACAGTTAGGACATACGTGGTGGGGGCGCTTGGCGAAGTTGCACTGCGGGCAAGCACTCTTGGAGGGCAGGGAGAGGAACCAGGCGCTCGCCTGACGGGAGCGGCCCTTGGCCTTGGACGTCTTGCGCTTGGGAACAGCCATCTTCAAACTCTCTATCGATCAAACCGCTGGACCTCGAGCCGACCGTGCGGCTCTCAGTCGCCCGCAAGAGTCTACAAGGGATTGGGGCGCAACCTTCCGCCTGGTCGCTCCCCTGTTATGCCCGGAATCCGGGCGCTCAGCGCAGCTGGTCGAGGATGCGGAAGCGTGGATCGATCTCTCCCCCGCCGGAATGCCCGCAGTCGGCCTCGTTCAGGTTCGCCCCACAGACCTGGCAGAGCCCCTTGCATTCCGGAGAACACAGCGGCGCCGCGGGAAGCGCCAGCACTACGGCGTCACGCAGCATCTCGGTCAAGTCCACGTAGTCGCCGTTGATGGGATAGGTGTCGCCCTCCTCTTCCTTGTAGTCGGATTCGAAGAGCTCGCGCATCTCCACCTCCAGCGGCGAGACGCTCTGGCTCAGGCAGCGCCTGCACTCGGTGGTAACCTCCACCGTTGCGGTCCCCGAGAAGAGGATTCCTGAGTGCACCGCCTCCAGCTGCCCCTGGGCGCGCACCTTGGTTCCTTCGGCGACCCATGCGGAGGAAACGAACATCTCGGGGATCTCCCCTTCAACCTCCACCGCCAGTACGGATCCCGGGGCCTTGGACAGCCGGGTGACGGAGACCCTGAATGGATTCGATGCGCCCACTGCAACCTCCCTTAGTCGGCATCCTGGTCAAAGGGGAACTCGTCGTCCTCCTCCACAGCGGCCAGCGGCTGAGCGCCGGCCGCGGCGCCCGAACCCGCGAGCTTGGTTCTGCCCGCCTGAACTTCCTTCATGATCTTTGCCAAGGCGATCTCGAGTTCGGCGAGCTTCTGGTCCGCGTAGTCCTCCGCATCGAAGCGCAGCCTGGCCGCGTCCTCGCGGGCCATTACCAGAATGCGGTTGGCCCCGGCCTGCGCCTGGCGGACGATCTCCTGCTTGGAGACCATCCTCTCCGCGCGCCCACGGGCCTCCTGCATGATCTCCTCCGCCTCGAGCGATACGCGATCCAAGTACTCCGCACGCTCGCGCACGATCCATTGCGCCTCGCGCATCTCCAGCGGAAAGCGCTCCTTGGCCAGCCGGACGAGGTGAAGAAGTTCGTCACGGGAGACAAGAACCGACGCAGAAAGAGGCATCGCCTTGGCGGTGCCCACAATCTCCTCTATGCGGTCGAGAATCTCGCCTAGGCCCAGCCCGGCGTCATCGCCATATTCTTCGATGTCGGACATCGACCGTCCGTCCTTGCCTTGCTCAGTTGAACTTGGCGGCTATCGCGCTGGCGATCGGCGCGGGCACGAACCCGGCGACGTCGCCGCCATAAGAGGCCACTTCTCTCAGGAGTCTAGAAGCGACGAAGGAGTAGACCGAGGAGGTGGGGATGAAGAGGGTGTCGATGCCGGAGAGCTGCCGGTTCATCTGGGCCATCTGCAGCTCGTTCTCGAAGTCGGACACCGCTCGCAGGCCTCGAATGATCACCGAGGCGCCTATTTCGCGAGCAAGCTGCACCACCAGCGAGGAGAGGCCGACGATCTCGACGTTGGTCAGATGGCCCACGGCGGCCTCGATCAGCTCCTTGCGCTCTTCCAGGTTGAAGAGGGCCGAGGCCTTCTGCGGATTGCGCATGGCTGCAACCACCACGGTGTCGAACAGGCGTGAGGCCCGCTCGACCACTTCGAGATGGCCGTTGTGAAATGGATCGAATGACCCCGGGAACAGCGCGATGGTCAACTGTCTTCCTTTTGTATCCCAGCTTCTGGCGCCTCCTCGTGCAGGACGAAAAAGGACACCCACGTATCGCCGTACCTCTTCAGGGTAGTTCGCCGGTACCCACCGCTTTCTGGCAATTCGCGATTGGATTCGGCCACCACCAGCCTTGCGGGGTGCTTGCCAAGCAAATCTCCCCACTCGTCGAAGCTATAAGGCGGATCACACAGGCACAGATCGGCCGGCTCGGACTGCCTGGCCAGGTAAGCCAGCGCCTCCATCCCCACCACCTCGAGGTGGCAGGGGAGGCGGTGGCCAAGCTCGTCCACCGCCGCGCGCAGCTGGTCCGCCGCCTTGCGGTCGGACTCCACGAAGACCACCGAGGCAGCCCCTCGGGAGGCGGCCTCGAGCCCGAGTGACCCGGTCCCTGCAAAGAGGTCCAGCACTCTGGCTCCCTCCAGTTCGAACTTGCCGAAAAGCGTGTCGAAGATGGCCTTGCGGACCCTGGCCGTAGTAGGACGGGTATTGGACCCGGCCTTGGCCCGGATCCGTCGCCCTTTCTCCAACCCGCTGCCGATTCGCATGGCGTCCTCTTCCCATCCTGCCTGCCCGGATGGCACGGGTTGAGAACTTATCAGCTTCGAAAGAGGTATTCGGCATCCTGATCCGAAGCGAATCCTTCCAGCTCGCCACGAAGCTCCTCGAAGGCCCCCAGCGTCGGGTCCTCCCCGACAAGGGCGCGGGCCACCTCCCGCGCCGATTCGAGGATCCGCCGATCCTTGGCCAGCGAGGCTATTCGCAGGTCGGACGTACCCTTTTGGCGCGCCCCCAGTAGGGTGCCCTCTCCCCTCAGCTCCAGATCCCGCTCGGCGAGAAAGAAACCGTCGGTGGATTCGACGCACGCCTGCAGGCGCCCCTCGCCCACCGAGTCGAGCTCCGCGGTTTCCACCAGGTAGCAGTATGACTGCGCCGCACCACGCCCGACACGGCCGCGCAGCTGGTGGATCTGTGCGATACCGAAGCGGGCGGCGTCCAGGATGACCATGACCGTTGCGTTCGGGACGTCCACCCCCACCTCGATCACCGTCGTCGACACGAGGACATCGAGCTCGTGTTGACGAAAGCGCTCCATCACCTGTGCTTTTTCCGCGGTCGGCATCTGTCCGTGCAGGAGCCCAACGCGCATGTCCGAGAGCCGGGTGGCCGTCAGCTCCTCGTATGTCGCCGTAGCGGAAGCCGCCTGCACTTTCTCGGACTCCTCCACCAAGGGACAAACGATGTAGGCCTGCCTTCCCGAGGCAACCTCACGCGCCAGGCGTGCGAACACCTTGTCGATCTCCTCCTCGTTACGTGCCCTGCGGGTACGGATAGGAGTCCTGCCGGGGGGAAGCTCGTCCAGCACGCTGTAGTCGAGGTCACCGAAGATCGTCATGGCCGCGGTGCGCGGGATCGGTGTTGCGGTCATCACCAGCACATCCGGCTCCAACTCCTGGCGTTCCAATGAGCGCTCCCTCAGCAAGGACCGCTGCTCCACCCCGAAGCGATGCTGCTCGTCCACGACCACGAGCCCCAGGCGCGAGAACTCCACCCCCTCCGATAGAAGCGCATGCGTCCCCACCACCAGGTCCACCCGCCCTTCAAGCAGTTCTCCCAGGAGGGACTTGCGCCGCGCGCCGACCACCTTGTTGGTGAGCATCTCCACCTTGAGCGGCCGCCTGCTGTCACCAAAAAGGCCCCATTCCTCCCGGGCGTCCACCTCCAGGCCGGCCAAGAGTCGGGAAATCCCGAGAAAGTGCTGCTCCGCAAGTACTTCGGTGGGTGCCATCAGTACGGCCTGGTAGCCGGATTGGATGGCAAAGAGAGCTGCGCAAACAGCCACCATGGTCTTGCCTGAACCGACGTCACCCTGCAGCAGGCGGTGCATCGGCACCGCGGAAGCCATGTCCATGGCGATCTCCCCTACCACTCTCAGCTGGGCGGAGGTCGGCGCAAATGGAAGCTGGGCGAGGAAGCGAGATGCCAGGTCACCGGAGTCCGACAGCCCGAGGCCCGGCTGGAAAGCACCTCCGGCGCCGGTGTGAAACCCGGCCGTGCGTCCATCGGGGGCGACCGGCCGGACCCGCCCCTTTGAGGCGAGCGCGCCTACCGAGTGGCGGATACCTCTTGCCTGCTGCTCCTTGTGCGCCTTTGCCGCCACCAACTGCAGCTGGATGCGCAGAAGCTCGTCAAAGGCCAGACGCTCCCGGGCACGCGCGTAATCCTCGGGGTCCCCCGGTGCGTGGATGAGCCGGTAAGCGGAATCCCTGTCGATCAGGCCCAGGCTCCCCCTGAAGGCTTCCGGGAGCGGGTCCTCGATCCTTCCGGCCTCCTTCAATGTGGTGGCTATGGCCTTCACCAGCTCATTCGGCTTGAACCGGTACTTCTCGCTTTGCGGGTAGATGGGCACGATGCGGCCGGTGCGGTCGCCGATCAGATCCACTAAGGGGTTGACCATCTGTCGCTTGCGGCCGAAGACCTCCATCCTGCCGAACAAAGCGCACTCAAGGCCGGGCTGAAGCTGCCTCTTGCGCCATGGCTGGTTGAAGAAGGTCACCGCCAGACTGCCGGTTTGGTCGGCAACAACCACCTGCACGATCTCGCGTCGCCCCTTGGTGAAACGAGAGGTTACCGAACGCACCGTCCCGATAACCAGGACGTCGGCTCCCGGTGTGGCCTCCCAGATTCCCATGTGATTGCGCCGGTCGACGTAACGCCGGGGGAAGAAGTTCACCAAGTCGTAAAGGCTCTCGAAGCCTGACTCGATGAAAGCCTTGGAGCGTGCAGGCGTCAGGCCGATGGCCGAAGCCGGGGGCACACGTTTCAATGCGAACAGATTCGAACGTCTGGTGGACCTACCCGTCCTCACGGACTGGGCTTCAGGCTCCGCCGCTTGGTTGTGGTTACCTGGCATCGCTTCCATCACGCTACCGCGACCAACTGCTCCGGCATCAACGAATCGATACCGGCAGATGCGTTTGCTTGCTTCGACCTTCCTGTCAGGCGTTCCCTTACCAAGGTCCGGTGCCGGGCGCTATTCAGAGTTCAGGCCTTGCGCCAGTCCACCTTGCGGCATGCCTTGCGCCGGTCGGGACACAAACGTCCGGCGGCTCGAGGATACGTGACACGGGCTGTCACATCCGGTCCAATCGGGGTGTATTTCCACACAACGCCCTTTGGAGCACGTCGATTTCTCCTGCGGCGTCTCGTCGGCAGGTGAACTCGCATGCGGAGTTCTTGCACCGGCAGTGCGGGACAGGTGGCTGGTTGGGCGCCCCGCACCCCGGGGCAGGTCTTGGTGGACCCGGACTCGTCAATGTGCTACGGATCGAGTCCGGTCTTTCCCCCGCGCATGTTTCCTTAGGCCTCTTGACCACCGCGAGAGCCGCTGGCGACCGTGGCGGCCCACGTGCCGCCGGCCTCGGGGTATCTGCTCGATACTTACTTACGTCGCCCAGGACCAGGCGTTCGGTGTTATCGGTGATGACCTGGTTCACATGCTTACTTGCCAACGGTGGCCTAAGTCACCCAGCGCCAGGCGCGCCTCGCCCTGAGTGCGCTTCTTCGACCCAACGAGTCCGCAATGACCCTCGTCGCCGTTTCTGGCATCCGAGAGGTTTCCCCAGCCCGCCTACTGCGTCGTTCCCCTGGCGCTTGGCCGCATGTCCCTCTTGGCCGATGACGATGGTGACGCAGCTGGTCGTCTCCTCCACACAGGTGGCAACTGCCACCGGGTTGATGCCGCCCTCGTAGACGGAAGTGAGGTTTCGCCGCTCCCGACCGCGCGCTCGCTCGCGTACGGGATGTGCCGCCGGTGCGGCCGGTTGTCGGGGTACCGGCGGAGATGGATACCCCTCCAGACGCCACCTCCGCCGCTACGCCACTCACGGATTCCTTGACGGTCGGGCGGGCACATACAATCTCCGACTTTGCCCCGCCAAGTGGCCTGTCGAGTGTGCCGTCAGTGCGAACGCTCCAACCGAATCCCCTGGAAAACGACAATGGCCGGCCGCCCTTAGCCCGCCAGTGAGCCCGCTCCGACATCCCGTACTTGCGGCGGGTGCGAGAGGTCCTGATCACCTCGTGGAGGTCATGAGCGACCGCTGCGGTGGTGTGGGGATGAAGGGGGTTTCCTACCAGCTGTCATGTGGTCCGTGATCTCAGCGCCCACATCGTCCTGGTTTCCAAATACCGCGCGAAGGTAATGACCCGACCTGCCAGGGATTCTCTCCGGGCCACCCTCGAGGGGGTGTGCCCCGCTACAGGGCGACACTCCATAGATTCGACGCCGACGGTGACCACACCCACCTGCTGGTCACACCTGCCCGCCTGGGGTCGCCCGGACAACCCTGGTTCTGCCCCTGAAGGCGATCTCCTCCTCCGTGCGGGTGCCCCAACAACACTGGCCGAAGGTCAAACGCGCCTCGTGGGGAGCGCATTTCCGGTTCCCTGGTACTGCGTCGTATAGGCAGGCGGAGCAGCACCGGAGACCATCAAGGCCTGGATCGGGAACCAGCCATCTCCCAACCGGCCAGGGGGCCACCTCACTCGATCCCGATGAGGTACGGATATAGGGGTTGCGCGCCGTGCAGCACCTCCACCTCGAGATCAGGATGCTGCGCAGCGAGCCATTCGGTCACCTCCCGGCTGGAGGCAGGACTCGCACCTTCGCCTTCGATGAGCGTGATGATCTCGCTCTCCTGGCTGATCAGAGCGGCAATAGAGCCTATGGCTGCTTGGGCCGCGGTTTTGGCGATGGCGACGACGCCGGACGCGCCGAGGCCGATGAAGTCCCCGGCTGCGACCTCGCCGATCCCGGACCGGTAGTCACGCACCGCCTGGGTGACCTCGGCAACCACGACGCGTTTGGCCGATGCCGTCATGACCTCCACGTTGGCACCGATGTCGTTCATGGGGTCGTACTCGACCAAGGCGGACATGCCTTCCACGACACCACTCGTAGGTATGACGGCCACCTCCTTTGCCGAAAGCGCCGCCGCCAACTGGGCCACGGGGGTGACATTGGTGTTGTTGGGAAGCACGATGACACCGGGGGCCGGTACCTCTTCGATCGCGGCCAGTATTTCCTCGGTGGAAGGATTCATGGATTGGCCGCCAAGCACTATGCGCTGCACTCCGAGTGAGCGGAATATGCGAGCGATGCCGTCCCCATTTGCGATGACGACCACCGCGGTCTCCACCGGCTCCATCCCCTCCGGAGAATAAGGATCCGGTGCCCCGGCCCCCCCGGCGGCCACAACCCACTGCTCCTCGGCGACCTGGTCATAGAGGTTGGTCACGCGTATGCGCGACGGCCGACCGGCCTCGATGCCGGCCTCGATGGATGCGCCGATGTCATCGGTGTGGATATGGCAATTGTATGTGCCGTCATTGCCGACCACGACGATCGAATCGCCCAAGCCGGCCCACACCTCGCGAAACGCCCCCACTTGGGTCTCGTTCGACTCAAGCAGGAACATTACCTCGTACTTCGGCCCCAGGCCCTCAGCCTGACCGGCCGACACAGTCTCCACCCACGCAGCCGACTCCGGCACCACTGCTTCAAAGGCGAAGACCCGGCGGGCACCACCCTCCAAGGCGGCACCCTCGAGCACATCGCACAAGGCGGCAACCATCAGAACGAAGCCGGCTCCGCCGGAGTCCACCACTCCGGCCTTACGCAACTGGGCAAGAAGTTCCGGAGTCCGCGAGAGGGAGGCCTCGGCTATATCCAACAGTGCTGGCGCTGCCTCAGCCAGGCTTGCTCCCGCCTCCGTCAGCTCTTCGGCGCTCTGAGCAACTTCTGAGATCACAGTGAGGATGGTTCCTTCCACGGGGTTCAGTACCGCCGCGCGCGCCCGTTCGTCCGCACGGGTCAGCGCTGCGGCAAGAATTCCCAGGTCGGCCTCCTCTGCGGGCGCCTCTCCCACTACCTTGCAAAGCGAGCCGATCACTTGTGAGAGGATCACGCCCGAGTTGCCTCTTGCCCCGAGCAGGGCAGCTTTGCCCGCGTCCATGAAGTCCGACGCGCTGCCACAATTCGCCCCTGACGCCAGGCCCCGTGATTCGATGACTTCAGTGGCCGAGCGCAGCGTGAAAAACATGTTCGTGCCCGTATCACCATCAGGCACGGGGTAAACGTTCAGGCGATCTATCTTTTCGCGGTACTCCCCCAGGATCTCCGCGTAGCGCATCAACAGCCCCGCAAGGAAGCGGCCCCTCTCTCCCATCAGACCACCCCGCCTGGACCGGCGGCTTCTGCCGTCAAGGGAATCGGGGCGCAGGGCGCGGCCCCGGGCCTGCCGGTGGGTTTCGCCGCCCGGCCGTGGGTTGTTCCCTTCATGTTGGATGCTCGCTTTCGTCGCTGGAGCGGTGGGGTCACGTCACTCGGTCCGCACATCCTGTGGTGCCCGAAGTGCCCCAAAGGGCTTCTCGGCGGCCGGGCGGCAATGCGCCTGAACAAAATACTCGACGAGATTGCCGCTGAGAACGCCTGGCGAATCGCGGCACGCAAGGTATCGCCCGGCCATGTGCATACGTTCGCGCCGGTGAAGCCCGCCGACCCGCCCGGCGAGGTGACAGGCAAGTTCAAGGGCGCCACGTCGCCTTCGGCCGATACCTCGTGGCACACAGGGAGCTGCACTACGCAGCCCTCCAATAGCGCCGGCATACCAGTCAGATGCACAACACGTGCGGCCACCTCGACCCTGGCAACGGTGTCGGCCGAGCGGTATTCCGATCTCGGAGGGGCGAGCAGAAGGTCCACGCCGACGTCAATGCCGTCCGTAACATCGCTCGGGCTGTACTGGCCCGTCCGGACGCACAAGCGACCTGAAAAGAAGCCGGCGGCTTCAGCCGTCAGAGAAGTCACTGCAAACACCTCGCAGCAATGCTATTTGGACACACCGGGCGAAAGGCCCTGCTACACGTCAAAGGCACTATGCTGAAACAGCTGTTTTTTCAACCGCGCGAAGGAGTCTCCAAGGTGGCATCGGTTTGTGAGCTGTGTGGCAAGGGTCCCCACTTCGGCATGTCGCTTTCGCACTCCCATCGTCGCAACAAGCGCCGCTGGAACCCGAACATCCAGAGCGTGCACGCCCTGGTGAACGGGAGCAAGAAGCGCATCAACGTCTGCACCTCGTGCATCCGCTCCGGCAAGGTCACCAAGGCCGCCTAGGCGGCGCCTGAGTTGGCGCGGCGCGCGCTCCTCTATTATTCCTTCGGCGGGCCGGATGGCCCCGACGATGTTCTGCCGTTCATGCAGAACGTGACACGCAAGCGGCCGGTCCCGCCCGAACGACTGGTAGAGGTTTCTCGTCACTACCACCTCTTCGGCGGCCGCAGCCCCATCAACTCCATCAACCTGGAGCTGATAGAGCGGATTCGCGCAGCTTTGGTGGCAGCAGGCCACGAGCTGCCCGTATATTTCGGGAACCGCAACTGGAGTCCGTACCTGGGCGAGGCCCTTGGCCAGATGGGCCAAGACGGCATCGAAGAGGCGCTCGTCTTCGTCACCTCCGCCTACGGTTCGTACTCGGGATGCCGGCAGTACCGCGACGACCTGGCCGAAGCCCTCGCCGATCCGGCGAATCCCCCCATCCGGCTCTGGAAGCTGCGCCACTTTTACGACCATCCGCGCTTCGTGGAGCCGTTCGCCCAGGGGGCGACCGAGGCTTTCCGACGTCTTGCGGCCGTGCACGGCGCGGACGCGGTAAGGGTCCTTTACACCGCACACTCCATTCCCACCGCCATGGCCTCCAACAGCGAATACCTCGCCCAGCTCGGCCTCGTCCGCGACTACGTGAACGCCCGTCTGGCCAAAGAGACCGGGAGGCAGCCGGTTTGGGCACAAGTCTTCCAATCGCGTAGCGGCCCTCCTTCGCAGCCCTGGCTGGAGCCCGACATCTCTGATGCGATGAACGGGATGCACGTAGACGGCGCCGGCGCCTTCGTGGTCATCCCCATCGGCTTCATCTCGGATCACATGGAGGTCGTCTACGACCTCGACACGCTCGCCGCCTCAACGGCACGCGATCTGGGTGCCGGCTTTATAAGAGTGCCCACTCCCAGCTCGTCGCCGGGTTTCGAAGACCTCGTGGTCGATCTGGTCCGCGAGCAGGAGGAGCCGGGCTTTGCCGCGCCCTCCCTCCCCATGCCACTCAAGCCTCTTGGGGAGTGCCGACCCGGCTGCTGCATGCCCGGCTACATGCCGCGCTCGCTCTGAGCCGGGAGACATCTGCCGCATGGCGTGAAACCGTGTGCTCTATCTAGCCGACCCTGCGTGGTCTATTCCCCCCGTCCCACCGGTTGGCCAGCGGTGACCTTGTCGATCGCGGCGCGAGCGCGCTGCGTCCGGCCGTAACTACCGTGGAAAAAGGACAAGTGCCGACGCAGTGAACCATCCCGGTCTTGATGCACACCTTCTTTCTTTAGGGGGAGTGATCCCGTCGGCGGCGAGCCGGCGCATCATTGCCCGGGCTTCCACGGTGGTTGCGCTCCAATCAGGTGAGGGTTCAGTGTTCGAGCGCCATGAACGCGAGGACCCGCTCGGGCCACAGGCAGCCAGTCCTATCCCGTCCAAGGCGATGAGCGCAAGGAGGCGCCACGGCCATGGGTGGGAGCCAGGCTCATCCATTCTGGCCGCGAAGTGGCGCGCTATTGGTGGAGGCATTGCGGACGCGAAGGTCTCCGGCCGGGAGAGGAAAAGGGCGTTGAGCGGGATTCCGGGTACCCACAGGGTCGGTGCCGGGATCATCGTCTCCGAAGATTCACATCCAGGGACTGCTGCGTGCGTGGCCTTGGCAGCGCCGGTGTCCGGGCACCGGTGGATTCTTGACGACCAGGACGCCGTGAAACGTTCCGCCTCGCCGATCCGACCATGGTAGCAGTTCTGCTACCATGGTTACGGTGAACTATATCGCACAGAAA
>JAJZLQ010000134.1 GCA_021850605.1 Actinomycetes bacterium | reverse complement strand
CGTACGCACCTCTTACGGCGACGACCCTGACCTTTCCGTCGGCGCCGTCAAGGAGAGACTCGACTGGGAGGTAGTTGGCCGCAACGGCACCTGCCTTGCGTGCGGCGGCTATCACCGCCAGGACCAGACGAACATCGTCGCACCACGCATCGGGATAGACGAAGGCCGAGGCCACCTTGGAGGCGTCCAGGGAGGGGAGCATCGACTTCGCGTCGGCGGCACTGATGCTGCGATGCCGGCGATGAATGCGAAAGCCGCCGGTGAGGTCATAACCCCACAGAGCCATCGAATAGGTGGCCGCGTAGGAGAAGTCCAGCGGGCCGTTGTGGCGGGGGAGTGGTATCACGAACTCGAGCGGCGCGACCAGGCTGGGAGCCGCCCGCATCAGGAAGGAGCGCTCCGCGAGGTTCTCGTAGACCAGTCTGATCTCGCGTTGGGCCAGGTATCGGAGGCCCCCGTGTATCAGCTTCGAGGAGGCACTGGAGGTGCGGGAGGCGAAGTCGCCCGCTTCCACCAGGGCCGCCCGATAGCCGCGGGTCACGGCTTCGAGCAGAGCACCGGCACCGGTGATGCCGCCGCCGATCACCACCACGTCGAACTCCTCGTTGCGCAGGCGCTGTAGATCGGCTGCTCTCGACTCGGGGAGTAGGGCCACGCATTCTCCTTCCAGAACCGCACCGTAAACCCTAATGGCTGTGGAATGGGCAGCTAGCAGGCAGGATGGTGCCGGCGAAGGCCGAATGTGCGGAAAGCCCCATAGAATGGCTGATGTTCCTACAACGATTAGTTGTAGTGAACGGTTGTTGATTGGTAACGGGATTTTGGAAACATGAAAGCTCCAGCCGAGCTGGTGGAATTGTTCAGGTCGAACGGCAAGAAGGTAACCCCGCAGCGGGAGAGGATCTTCCATATCCTGGACGGAAACTCCACACATCCGAGCGCGGAGGCCGTCTATGCGCGCCTCAGCGCCGAGATGCCCACCGTCTCGCTAAAGACCGTCTATCAGACCTTGGCAGAGCTGGTCGAGATGGGGGAGCTGCAGGCACTCGACCTTGGTATGGGTGCAACTCGCTTCGACCCCAACGACATGGCGCATCATCATCTTCTCTGCACCCGCTGCAAGAGGATCGAGGATGTGGAGCTAGCGGTGCCCGACTTCCGGGAATTCCTATCGTACGGCCCCGGCTTCGCGGTAGAGTCTGTCGAGCTAACCGTGCGCGGAATATGTTCAAGCTGCCAGGAAGTCCAAGCCCATGGTGGCTCCAGGGCCGAATCCCAAACCGATCAGCGGCAAGGCAACCAGCGTGCGCGCTCAAGAGGAGACAAAAATGCCTGAATTGAAGGGAACCAAGACGGCCGAGAACCTCAAGGAGGCTTTCGCGGGCGAATCCCAGGCCAACCGCCGTTACCTGTATTTCGCCCAGAAGGCGGATGTCGAGGGATACCCGGACGTCGCCGCGCTTTTCCGCTCGGTTGCCGAGGGTGAGACCGGCCACGCTTTCGGCCATTTCGACTTTCTCGCCGACGGCGTCGGCGATCCCGTGACCGGTGTGCCGGTCGGCGCCACCGATGAGAACCTGAAGTCCGCCATCGAGGGTGAGACCTACGAATACACCGAGATGTACCCTGGCTTTGCCCGCACCGCCCGGGATGAGGGATTCGACGAGATCGCACAGTGGTTCGAGACCCTTGCCCGTGCCGAGAAGAGCCACGCAGGGCGCTTCACCCAGGGGCTGGAGTCGATCGCCTGACCCATTGCACTCCGCGCGGACCGCGCGGACGAAAGCGCGGGGCCGGGCTGGGCTTGTGCCCTCCCGGCCTCTACCGTTCCAGGAGATGAGATGACGGTCACCTACAACCCGGCGGACGCCAAATACTTTGACGAGTTCGACTTCCGGCAAGAGCTAACCCGCGTGTTCGACCTCTGCCACGGCTGCCGGCTCTGCATATCTCTTTGCCCGTCCTTCCCGACCCTGTTCGACAGCATCGACTCCCACGACGGGGATGTAGATGCTCTCTCCCGTGCCCAGCAGGATGAAGTGGTGGACGAGTGCTACCAATGCAAGCTGTGCTACGTGAAGTGCCCTTATGTTCCGCCGCACGAATGGCAGCTCGATTTTCCCCGCTTGATGCTCCGCGCCAAGACGATACGCAAGCGCGAAGGCGGGGCGCCCATTCCGGAACGCCTTTCCGACGAGATCATGGGGCGCACCGACCTGATCGGGGCGGCCTCGGTGGCGCTCTCGCCGGTCGCCAACAAAATGATCAACGTGGCCAACAGCTCCTCCCGCAAGGCGATGGAGGCGACTCTGGGGATCGCTTCCCAGCGAGTGCTGCCACCATATGCCCGTATGCGCTTCTCCACCTGGTTCAAGAGACGCCAGCGCCCCTTCGTACGCAACCGCAGGGCGTCCGTCGCCCTCTTTGCGACCTGCAATGTCGAGTACATGGCTCCGGAGATAGGCAAGGCGGCGGTCGCCGTCTACGAGCACAACGGTGTCTCGTGCTCACTACCAACCGGGGCGAAGTGCTGCGGTGCACCTTGGCTGCATGCCGGCGAGGTCGACAAGTTCAAGCAGGCCGCTGCGCGTAATGTCAAGGTGCTTGCAGCAGAGGTCAGAGCGGGACGCCAAATAGTGGTGCCCCAGCCGACCTGTGCTTACGTCATCAAGAAGGACTACCCTCTCTACCTGGGCACACAAGCGGCCGAAGAGGTTGCAGCAGCCACCTTCGACACCTCCGAATACCTCTTCAACCTTTATCGCAGCGACAAGGCGGCCTTTGCCACCGACTTCAATGGCGAAGTGCCGGCAGAGATCGTGTACCACGCTCCCTGTCACCTGCAGGCCCAGAACGCCGGGCTGAAGAGCCGTGACCTGATGAAGCTGACCGGGGCAAAGGTTTCGGTGGTGGCCAAGTGCTCGGGAATCGACGGCACCTGGGGGTACCGTGCCAAGAACTACCGTCTGGCCAAGACCGTCTCCAACGGGCTGGCAAAGGCTCTCGACAAGACACCGGCTGCTCAACTGACCGGGGATTGCCATCTTGCCAACACCGCGATCACCGAGGAGACCTCGCGGGGGGTGGACCATCCGATGGTGACCATGGCCCGCGCCTACGGGCTTGACTTCTCCTGACGAGCTAGGAACGAGAACACCGTGACTTCCACATTGACTCTGAATGACATCGTCGACCTGCGCGAGTATGAGCGCGAACGTGATTCCTTCCGGCGGCGCATAATCGCTCTGAAGCAGGTGCGGCGCGTGAACCTGGGCCCCATCATCTCCCTCACCTTCGAGAACCGGGAGACCATGCGCTTCCAGATCCAGGAGATGGCTCGGGCCGAGAAGATGACGAGCGACGCCCAAATCCAGGAGGAGCTCGACGTTTACAACCCGCTCATTCCCGGGCCGGGCCAGCTTTCCGCGACCCTCTTCCTGGAGTTGACCAGCAAGGACCAGCTGATGGAGTGGCTGCCCAAGCTGGTGGGCATCGAGCAATCGCTCGAGGTGGTCATCGACTCCCCTGAAGGGGACGTCGAGGTTCCCTGCGAGGTGGAGCAGTCGCACAAGGAGCAGCTCACCCGTCCCGACGTGACCGCGTCCGTGCACTACATCCGCTTCAATCTTCCGGAGGATGCCGCAGCGGCGATGCGCCGGGCGAAACGGGTGGAGATCCGCTCCATCCATCATCGCTACCCCTACGCTGTCGAGCTTTCTCCCGAGACCATTGCATCCCTGGTCGCGGACTGGGAATGAGCGGCGGACTTCAGGGTTGTCGGAGTAAGGCCGATGTTTAGGGAGTGGAGTCGAGGACCTACCGTGGTGTCCGCCGGAGCGGCACTCCGTTGAGGTTTGGGACGGCGGGCTAGTATGGGACGGATCATGGCAGGTGGCGAGCCGTTTTCCCTTGACGATGAGCGCCAAGTCGTACGAGAGCGGTTCCACGCCGAGACCCCCAATGCGGCTCCGCGTGCTCCGGATCGCGTAACGACTCACCCTGAACAGGGGCGTTTCGAGAGCTCGGCGGAACTTTCCCGTACGGTCGAACGCGCCTGCAAAGGCGACGAGGACGCGATAACCGACCTTTACCGGCTCTTCAATCCCGCGTTACTCCGTTTCCTGAAGGGTCGCATCCCTTCGGCTGCCGAGGACTTGGCGGCCGAGGTGTGGGTTTCGGTGGCCAAGGGCCTCGCGACTTTCCAGGGCGACGACAGGGATTTCCGGGCCTGGCTGTTCGCCACCGCCCGCCGCCGGAGCATCGACCACCTGCGGCGCCTTGGCCGTCGTCCACGGCTGAAGCACGTGGAAAGCATGGAAGAGCTGGATCCGTTCGTTGCGGAGTCCGCGCAGATGGGAATGCAGCTCGAGGTGGACGAGGCGGTACGCGCGCTCGTCTCGGGCCTGACCTCCGAGCAGGCGGAGGTGCTTCTTTTGCGCGTTGTGGCCGGTCTTAGCTCCGAAGAGGTCTCCCGCATCGTCGGCAAGCCTGAGAGTACGGTGCGCGTGATCCAGCATCGGGCGATCAAGCGGCTCGCCGAAAAGTTTCAACATGGTATGTAACGCGATCGCCTGCGTTGGCGATGTCAGTAGGTGATGACGATGGATCCGATCAGCCAAGAGATCATCGAAGCTCTCCTTTCCGGAAAGGCGCCCGCGGGTGCCATTCCTGAGGAACTCGCCAAGGTGAAATCGCTGATCGACCGCGCCAACGCTCCGGCGTCGTATACGGAAACGACTGGTGCACAGCACGTGGTCCAGGCCTTCCGCGCGGCGCAGGGCGGCGCCATACCAACAGGAGGAAGAGGCAAAGTGCTCTCCAAGCTACTGACAGCAAAGGCAGCGGCGGCCGCCGCCGCGATAGCTCTGACTGGCGGTGCCGCCGCAGCGCTTACCGGGGTCGTCCCGGTTTCGTTCCATAGCAATTCGCATGGCGCCTTGACATCGAACGCGGCTCAGACCAACGACAAGGGCACCTCCACGACGGACAGCACGACCTCGACGACCGCGGCGCCAAACGCTACAGTGACCACTGCGTTCGCGGGCGAAAGCCAGGGCATGGCGAGCGGCGCCAACCTCTTCGGCGAGTGCACCGCCTACATGGCCATTACTCGCGGGAGCACCACCACCACCGGCGTGGGCAGTTCGACCAGCCTCACCGGGGCCCTTGCATCGACCAACTTCCAGAACCTGGCCAAGCTCGCCGCTACCCAGAACCTCAGCGTCACTAGTTTCTGCACCACCTACCTTGGCGCGCACAAGCCGGGTTCGCAGTCCGCGAACGCCTCGGCCAATGCCAACGCCAATGCGGATACGCATGCGAATGCCGGTGGCACCGGTAATACCGCTGGCAGCGGTAACGCCAAAGGCGGCAAGAGCGGCACCCATGGCTCGGTCAGCGCCCAAGGGAGCGTATCCGTCAGCGGTGGCGCGACGGTAGGATCCGAGCCCCCGGTAACCGGCGTTCCCGCCTCGGTCCCTCCGGTTTCCGTACCGTAGGTCCGGGCGGCTAGCCGCCGGAACCACGCCGCCGGACCCTTTACCCGGGTCAAAACAGGAGAACCCCGCCGTAAGGCGGGGTTCTCCTGTTTTTTGCGTTTGCCCGCTTTGGCTCAGGTGGCCGGGATCTTCCACCCCATGGACTCCGCTACTTCGCGGCAGGTGGCACAAAGCGGATACTTCTTGGGATCGCGCGAGGGAACCCAGGTCTTGCCGCATAGGGCGGTGCACGGCTTACCGGTGATGATCGCCTCGGTGACCGCCGATGCCGGCAGCACGATGTGCGCCATCCGATCCCGTTCCTCTATGTCGACCTGGGATTGCCGAGTCTGCTGCAATTCGTCGACTTGGGTCATTTCTCCATACTAAGCAACGGAGCCAGCCATGCGGTCCCACCGAGGCCCACCGGCGAGGTCTTGGTTATTTTTGAAAAGTTCTGTAAATGGCTTGCAAACACAGGGAAACAAACGTACCATCTTAGAAACGGACTGAAACGGACAACATAAGGGGACGACTGAGGTGTACGCGGCCGAACGGCGTCAGTGGATCGTGGATCGCGTGAGGGCCAACGGCCGCGTGGATGTCGCCACCCTGGCCGGTGAACTCGAGGTGACACCTGAGACCATTCGGCGCGACCTGAGTGCGCTGGAGGACGCGGGGCTACTGAGGCGCGCGCACGGTGGCGCCATCCCCATCGAGAGACTTCGCTTCGAGCAGGAGCTGAGTTCGCGCGACGTCCTGCTAGCGGAGGAGAAGGACGCCATTGCGCACAGAGCCCTGGCATACGTCCCGGCAGGTGGCTCGATCCTGCTCGACGCCGGGTCGACCACGGCGCGCCTGGCAAGGGCCCTCGCGCCAACGGAGGAGCTTACGGTCGTCACCAACTCCGTACCGATCGCCCACGAATTAGGAGTGCGGGAGAACTACCAGCTGTATTGCATTGGAGGGCGCATCCGTTCCAAGACGATGGCGGCGGTCGACGCATGGGCCGTGCATTCCCTTGCCGAGGTCAACGTGAATGTGGCCTTTATCGGGACCAACGGGATCAACCTGGCACGGGGACTCTCTACGGCTGACACCGCGGAGGCCGCGGTGAAAAGGGCGATGATCGCCAGTGCCGAGACGGTGGTGGTGCTCGCCGACCATAGCAAGTGGGGCGAGCAGAAGTTCGCCACGTTCGCTTCACTCGAGGCCGTGGATGTCATCATCACCGATGCCGGGGCTCCTCACGACCTCGTCGCGGAAGTCGAAGCCGCCGGCCCGAAGGTGGTGATCGCGTGATCGCGACCTTCACGCCCAATCCGTCCTTGGATCGCACCCTGGAGGTGGATTCACTGGTGCGGGGAGGCGTGGTGCGCGCCAACAGGTTCCGTCTCGATCCGGGGGGAAAGGGGGTGAACGTCGCGCGGGTGCTTGCCTCCGCCGGCATTGCGACGTTGGCCATCTTCCCCTGCGGCAAGGAAGACCTTGACTTCATCCACCTGCTCGAGGCTGCGCACGTACCCTGCCGGGTGGTTCCAATCGCCGGCAGGATCCGCCAGAATATTTCCATCCTGGAGCCGGAGGGGGTCATAACCCATCTCAATGAGCCCGGTCCGAGGATCACGGCCGCGGAGGTCGCCTCTCTCCTGGCGGCGGTGTCCGATTCCGCTCGCGGAGCGGCGTGGATCTGCGCCTCGGGCTCGCTCCCTCCCGGCCAGGACCCGGATCTCTATCGCCAGGTGGCGCGGTTGGCACACGAAAATGGCTCAAAGGTCGCGGTGGACACCTCCGGAGAGCCTCTAACCAGGGCGCTGAACGGCGGGGTTGATCTGATCAAGCCCAACCGGCACGAGCTTGAGGAGGCGGTTTCCGGCGAGATCGCCACCCTTGGCGACGCCATCGACGCGGCACTGGCGCTGCATCGTGGCGGCAGCGGAGCGGTGCTTGCCAGCCTGGGCGCCGATGGCGCAGTACTGGTGGAGGACGGACGATTCTGGCATGCCCAAGCCCCGGTGTCCGAAGTCGTCTCCAATGTCGGCGCAGGCGACGCCTTGCTTGCGGGCTTTCTTGCCGCGGGCGGCCGAGGACCGTCAGCGTTGGCGGAGGGAATCGCCTGGGCGGTGGCAAAGATCTCGCTCCCTGGATCCCAGATGCCGCGATCGGATCAGATCGAGCGGTCTCTGGTGGCAGTGAGCCACGAGCCGGAGAAATCACGAAAGTTGAAGGAGGGCTGAAGTGCCGGAGTTGATCGACGAGTCGATGGTGGTGTTGGACCTGCAGGCACAGGACAAGGATTCGGCGGTGCATGTCCTGGCGGAACGGCTGGCCCTGGCAGGAAGAGTGACCGACATGGAGCAGTTCCTGGCCGACGTTAGGGCAAGGGAGCAGGTCATGGCGACGGGACTGGAAGGAGGGATTGGCATCCCGCACGCGCGGTCCTCTGCCGTAACCTCTCCCTCCCTGGCCTTCGGACGCAGTAGGAGCCGTGTGGATTTCGGAGCCGGCGACGGCCCGGCGGATCTCATTTTCCTGATTGCGGCGCCGGCTGACGGCGGTGCCGAGCACATGACCATCCTTGCCTCACTGGCTCGCCGGCTCGTTCACGGCTCCTTCCTGGAGTCGCTGCGAAGCCTGGCGAGCCCAACCGAGGTGGCCGAACTAATCAATCGGGAGGTGGGCGGCTAGGGGGCGTTTCCAGAGAAGCGAATAGGCCAGGCAAATATCAACCCTCCTAGAGGGAGAAGGGACAGGGGGAAGAAGTGAGAATTGTCGCCGTGACGTCGTGCCCGACCGGCATCGCGCACACCTACATGGCCGCTGAGGCTCTGGAGGAGGCCGCGCGGGCCGCAGGGGACACCATAGAGGTGGAGACACAGGGGGCTGCGGGCATGACCAAGCTCGCGCCGGAAACCATCGCAGCAGCCGACGTTGTCGTGCTTGCCGCGGACGTGGAAGTGCGGGAGCGGGAGCGCTTCGGCGGAAAGCCGATCGTGGAGGTGGCGGTCTCGACCGCTATCAACTCGGCAGCGGCGGTGCTCGAAGAGGCAAGGTCCAAACTGGCGAGTTCCGGGTCCGCCGAACCTGCCCCTAGGAGCGCCACGCCGCCCGTCACGCCAGTGGCCGCAGCCGGGTTCGGGACCAGGCTGCGCCAGTGGCTGATGACGGGTGTCAGCTACATGATCCCATTCGTTGCTGCCGGTGGAATCCTGATAGCCGTCTCATTCATTATCGCAGGTCCGCAGGTGGCGATGGCCGTCAACGGCGGGGTCTTCCACGGCGTCCACTACGCCGGCGCCTCCTCCATCACGGCCATTTATCACACCGCAGGGATCGGGGGCGTCCTATTCGAAATTGGAGGAATCGCCTTCTCCATGCTGGTACCCATCCTGGCCGGCTTCATCGCCTACGGGATGGCCGATCGGCAGGGCCTGGTGCCCGGCGTCATCGGCGGTCTGATCGCCGTTGACGTCCATGCCGGCTTCCTGGGTGGGATCATCGCCGGTTTGCTGGCCGGCGCCACCGTCAGGCTGATTCTCAAAGTGCCGGTGCCACGGGTCATCTCCGGCATGATGCCGATCGTGGTGGTTCCGCTCATCTCGGCAACCGTCGTGGGGGTGCTGATGCTGCTGGTGATCGGCAATCCAGTCTCGTTCGTGATGACCGAGATCACCAACTGGCTGAACGGACTCTCGGGCGCAAACGCAATCGGCCTGGGAGCGCTGCTCGGACTGATGATGGCCTTCGACATGGGCGGGCCGGTCAACAAGGTCGCCTATACCTTCGCCGTTGCCGGCCTGGCATCGGGAGGCATTGGTGGCCAGAAGGTCATGGCGGCGGTGATGGCCGCCGGAATGGTCCCGCCGCTCGCGCTGGCCCTGGCCACCGTGGTTAGGCGCAGTCTCTTCAGTGACGCGGAGCGCAAGGCGGGGGAGGCGGCCTGGCTGCTTGGCGCATCCTTCATCACCGAAGGTGCGATACCTTTCGCCGCAGCTGATCCGCTCAGGGTCATCCCCTCGATCATGGCCGGAAGCGCCGTAACCGGTGCACTCTCGATGGCCTTCTCCGCAAGCTCTCCGGCGCCGCACGGAGGCATCTGGGTGGTCGGACTGCTCGGTCACTGGCCCCTCTGGATCCTGGCAATTGCCGCGGGCACCCTGGTGGGCTGCGCCTGTGTCATCGCGCTCAAGTCCCTGCGTCGCAGCACGCCTACGCCGGTCCCCGTCGTTAGCCTCCTGGAGGTTGCCAATGCTTGAGATCCATGCCAAAGTTGGATCAACTGTGGGCCTGCATGCGCGCCCGGCTGCTCTGTTCGCGGCCGCTGCCGCCGCAGCGCCGGTGCCGATCTCGGTTTGCAAGCCGGGTGGCGAGCCGGTGGACGCGCGCAGCATCCTCTCGGTGCTTACGCTGGATGCCCGCTTCGGCGACGAACTGATACTCTCAGCCGAAGGGCCCGGCGCCGAGGAGGCGCTGGCCTCGGTGGTCAATGTGCTCGAGACCAACCACGACCAGGCGGAGGCGTAGGGCGGTGGTTGGGCCGGCGGTGCACTTGAAGGGAATCGGTGTTAGCCCGGGCGTGGTGGTCGGACGGGTGGCCAAGCTCTCACCACCGCCGGTGCTTCCGGCGGGCCTGGAAGCTGATGGAGACCCCGAGACCGAGGTGCAGCGGACGCGCCAGGCGTTGAGCAGGGTCCGCGATGAGCTCGGCGAGCGCAGCGCACACGCTGCCTCGGTGGCGGTCGATGTCCTGGCAGCCCAGGCGGCCATGGCGGCGGATCCGGTTCTGGCCGCGAGTATCTTCGGCAAGATCCGCGACGGCCAGGCCGCGCCGACTGCGGTGAAGGACGCCCTGGCGGCCTTCCGGGAGCAGCTGCTCTCCATTGGAGGGTACCTGGCGGAGAGGGCGGCCGACCTGGACGACATCGGGAACCGGGTGATCTCTGTACTACTGGGACTGCCGATGCCGGGACTGCCCGTTCGCGATGAGCCGTTCGTCCTGCTGGCCCAAGATCTGGCGCCTGCCGACACCGCAACCCTGGATGCATCCAGCGTGCTGGCGATAGTGACCGAGCAAGGCGGCCCGACCAGCCACACGGCGATCATCGCCAAGTCGCTGGGAATCCCCGCCGTGGTTGCCTGCAAGGGGGCATTCGCGGTCGAGGACGGGGCAAGGATGCTGGTGGACGGGATGAGCGGTGCCGTGGTCACCGATCCCTCCGAGGAGGAGGTCTCCGAGCGGGTGGGGAGGCTTGCCAGGCGGCGCGCGGCGGTTACCGAATACTCCGGCCCGGGCCGGCTCGCCGACGGCTCGCGAATCCAGCTTCTCGTTAACGTCGGAACCTCGGCGGACATCGAGAGGGCCGGCCACGCCGACTGTGAAGGCGTTGGCCTCTTCCGCACCGAGTTTCTCTTTCTGGACCGCCCCAGTGCCCCGAGCGTCCAGGAACAGCGCGGAACCTACCGCCACATATTCGAGAGTTTCAGTGGCCGCAAGGTGGTTGTCCGGACCCTCGATGCCGGTGCTGACAAGCCGCTTGCCTTTGCCCGCATGGCCGATGAGCCCAACCCGGCTCTCGGCATGCGCGGCTACCGGACGGCGCGCTATCTTCCGGACCTGCTGGACGACCAGTTGAGGGCGATTTCGCGTGCGGCAATGGGCAGCGGCGCGGACGTCTGGGTGATGGCCCCCATGGTTGCCACTCCCGCCGAAGCCTCTGACTTTGCCAAGCGTGCTCACGAGCTGGGGCTACCCCTGGCGGGTGCGATGGTGGAGGTTCCTGCCGCTGCGCTTCGCGCCGATCATCTCCTGAAGGCGGCGGACTTCCTCTCCATTGGCACCAACGATTTGTCGCAGTACACATATGCCATGGACAGGGAGACCGGCGCCATTCCGGAGTTGCTGGACCCCTGGCAGCCGGCCCTTTTGGAGCTGGTGCGGCTAACCGCGGCGGCCGGGAGGCGGGCTGACAAGCCCGTGGGGGTGTGCGGCGAAGCGGCAAGCGATCCGCAGCTGGCGGTGGTCTTTGCCGGGATGGGTGTCACCAGCCTTTCGATGGCGCCGGTAAGTTTGGCCGAGGTCCGGGCCGAGCTTTCCCTGTACACCTACTCCCAGTGCCGCAGGGCGGCAGAGATGGCGTTGTCCGAGCAAGATGGCGAATCCGCGCGTGCGGCAGTGGGAGCCTACCTCGACTCGCTCCTCGCCGGCTAGGGGAGCGCAGGCTGTACGAGCGCTGCGTAACCCCCCTGGCGGGAAGCGTTACGGCTGCGCTGTCGGCCACGCCAGCCGCCTTCCCAACCGAGACCTCGACCAGGTTCGGAGCGCCACTCGGGTTGCGAGCCCGGGGGGTTTTATCGACGCGCCCAGGAGCTCCTGGACACCGCATCGGCCCGCTCATTGGAGGAAAGGGTTATTGCCAGTGATTAGGGCGGGTTCAGCACCTGCACCCGGGTCACCGGGCTTAGCGTCGGCCCGCTCCGGTAGGCGACTTTGCCCCGCCATCTCGACATCGCTGATTCCTGGATCCACCACAACACCACCCGGGCGAATCACGACGCCCTCGGCGCTGAGGCCCGGACCGTAGCCAAGCAGCGTCCCTTTGTTCCTCGTGAACTAAGGGGTAGCGATGGAGGTCGGCTTGTGAAATCCGCCGTCCACCGCCCTTTCGGGGTAGGGCTGAAACCCGATAGGGCCGAGCTTGGCCAGTGCCGCAGCGACTCCACGCCCCTTTTCCACATTTGGATCTTTACAAGCCCGTGACATTAGGCACATAATCTTTCACGTGTAGGTGTTGCCGCCGACGGGACGAATGGGTCCCGATAACCCGCAAGCGACGGAGGTTGGGGTGTCGATGCAGGTGCAGTCGTGGCGTGAGGACGCCGCGTGCAAAGGGGTGCGTCCCGGACTCTTCTATCCGGACAACGAATTGGAGGAGCGCAAGGCTAAAGCGGTGTGCGGCCTGTGCAAGGTCAAGGATTGCTGCCTTGAGTTCGCTCTCAGCTCGGGCGAGCCGGAGGGAATCTGGGGAGGGCTCAACTCCCGCCAGCGCCGGCGCCTAATGCGCTCGCGGCGTGGGTTCCAGGCCTATGTGTCTCTCTGAACGTCTTTGACCGCTGCCGGCCCGGATTTTGCCGTGAGCGGGGCCGCGTGGTCTCGATCAGCTTGATGCGGAATCTGTTTTTATAATTTGCCACAATCGTGTAGCCGATCTGGTGCGGATCTGCACAAACACGCCTGGCCAGCAGCCCGGTAGCTCCGCGGCTTGGCGCTTTTCCGAGGCGCACAGGCGGGGGTAAATTGGCTCACACCGCCGTTCGGGGGTGTGATCTTTTATCTGCTCATAGGGGGAAATCAATGCCGGCCGGAGTCGACCGCGCGAAGCTCGGTAATGCCATCGCCAGGGAGGAGGCAACCTTCCTGGCCAGGACCGCCAAGTCGAGGGCCATGTTCGAGGAGTCCAAGCAGGTGCTCCTGGGCGGGGTTCCGATGAGCTGGATGAACAAGTGGGCGGGCGGATACCCGGTCTTCTTCGCAGCAGCCAGGGGCTCCACCATCTCCGACATCGACGCCAACACCTACATCGACTTTTCCCTCGGTGATACCGGCGCGATGGCCGGCCATTCCCCGGCGGCCACCGCGTCAGCCGTGGCGGAGCGCACTCGGGGCGGCGGGGGAATCACCACCATGCTTCCCAACGAAGACGCCGCGGCCGTAGGGCGGAACCTGCGGGAGCGCTTCGGTTTGGAGTATTGGCAATTCACGCTCTCGGCCACCGATGCCAACCGCTTCGCCCTTCGCCTGGCCCGACAGGTGACCGGGCGCAAGAAGATACTGGTCTTCTCGTGGTGCTACCACGGCACCGTGGACGAGACCTTCGTAACCCTGGTTGACGGGCAGACCCGGTCCAGAGCCGGCAACGTAGGGCCTGCCGTGGATCCCTCGCTCACCACCGTCGCGGTCGAGTTCAACGACATCGAGGGGGTGCGCAAGGCGCTCGCAACCGGGGAAATCGCAGCCGTGCTCACCGAGCCCGCGCTGACCAACATCGGCATCGTCCTCCCCGACGAGGGCTTCCTTGCCGGGGTTGGCGAGGCCGCCCGGGAGGCGGGAGCGCTGTACATCCTGGATGAGACGCACACTTTTTCGGCAGGCTGGGGTGGCGCGAGCACTCTCTATGGTGTCCGCCCGGACATGCTCACCATTGGCAAGTCCCTTGGCGGGGGTGTGCCCTTCGGAGCATACGGGCTGAGTGCGGAGATGGCCGGGAGGGTGGGCTCCCAGGCCGACGTCGACTACGTCGACACCGGCGGCATCGGTGGCACCCTGGCCGGAAACGCGCTCTCCTTGGGTGCGGCCCGCGCGACGCTCGAAGAAGTGTTCACCAAGGAGAACTTCTCACGCATGATCGAGCTGGCGACGCGCTTCCGGACAGGCGTCGAAGCCGGTATCGAGCGTTATTCGCTGAGCTGGTCGGTCGCGCAGCTGGGAGCGAGGGTCGAGTACCGCTTCAGGGCCCGACAGGCGCGCAACGGCGGGGAGTCGGCAGCGGGCGCCGACGACGAGTTGGATACCTACCTTCACCTGTTCATGCTCAACCGGGGCGTCTTGATGACACCGTTCCACAACATGGCGCTTATGTCGCCGGAGACTACCCAGGAGCAGGTGGACACGCACACCGCGCTCTTCGACGAGGCCTGCCGGACGATAGCTGCCGACTGAGCGCCTCCGGGAGCACGGGCCGTGTGTGGCGCGGTGCGCCGATATTCTTGATTTATGGAAGATTCGACGGCTGTAGCGATCCCTTTGTACGATCGACCAAGCTGGCCGGACCTTCTAAAGCGCTTGATCGACAAGCGCCCCCTCAGCTTCGGCGAGGCATACGCGGCGATGGCGGACATGCTCGCGGGTGAGACCGCAAACGAAGTGGCGGCCGCGTTCCTAACCGCCCTGCGCTGCAAGGGGGAGTCGCCGGAGGAGATGACCGGCATGGCCTCGGCTATGGCGGACTATGCCACACCTGTCCCGTGGGATGGAGACTTGATCGACACCTGCGGCACCGGTGGCGACCAGAAGCACAGCGTCAACATCTCGACCATGGCGGCATTGGTGGTCGCTGCCTCGGGCAAGAAGGTATGCAAGCACGGTAATCGCGCCTCGTCATCCAAGTCGGGCTCGGCCGACGTGCTCGAGTACCTCGGCGTCCGCGTCGACCTGGGACCTGCGGGGGTTCGTGCCTGCATCGAGCAGGTGAACATGGGTTTTGCTCTGGCCACACGCTTCCACCGCTCGATGGCCCACGTCGGTGCCGTCCGGCGCTCCCTTGGGGTGCCAACGGCATTCAACTTCCTTGGGCCCCTCGTCAATCCCGCCCGTGCCAACCGCCAATTGGTCGGCGTTTTCGAGGCGCGGATGGCAAGGACCTTGGCGGAGGTCCTTGCGCAGCTCGGCACGGAACATGCGATGGTGGCTTATAGTGCCGACGGTTTCGATGAGCTTTCCACCACCTCCTCCAACTCGGTGATCGAGCTTCGGCGGTCGGCCGATGGTGGGGCGATCTTCGAGGAGTACACCCTGGACGCGCGGGATTACCATATTGCGCGCGCAGTTCCGGCGGATTTAGAGGGCGGGGACCCCCAACATAACGGGGAGTCTCTCCGGGCCGTCTTCGCCGGCAAAAAGGGTCCGGTGCGGGACGTGGCCGTCTTGAACGCCGGTGCCGCGCTTTACCTGGCGGATGCCGCACCCGATATCGCCACGGGCATCGAGCTGGCCGGCGAGCTGATAGACAGCGGCCGCGCAGCGCGATCGCTCACCGAGCTGGTCGAGGTCTCCAACAGTCTGGCTTGAATCCAAGCCCCGGGGTGATCCGGTCAGGCGGACCGAGGGCGTGGTAGGAAAGATCGGTGGGCGGCGGCGATTGGCAAGGCCAGAGGGATGCTGCACTCCTGCAAGCGGAGCACGCCCGGCCGGGTCAACTCCCCCCAAAGAACCCACCGCTCTTCGAAGGCCGCCAACTCGGGCAGCCAGACACCGCGGCTATGGGGGACATCGCAATTGGCAGTGGTGAACTCGAGAACCGCGGCCGAAGGAGGGGCCGGTCGGCCCGA
>JAJZLQ010000097.1 GCA_021850605.1 Actinomycetes bacterium | reverse complement strand
GACTTCTGAGTAGGGACACTAGGAGCGTGGGTCGGAATCACTTTCAGGATTCCGACCCCCTTTGCCGATGTCGTCCCGACTTTCACAATGCCAGCACCGAATGAAGCCCCAAAAGAACCAAATGACCCCGGGAACGGGGATATTGAAGCTGATTTGGGGCTATTGCCCCCTTTATGCCAGGGCTATCACTCCTTTTGGGTATGAGTTGGCAAGCTTGCGAAGATTGTGACATAGCGCATGCAGGGTCCATTCGCCACTGGCCCCTTGGAGCCCCCGCAATCGGAGATGCCCGGCATGCTGTTTGACTTTTACCTGACCGAATACCGGTTCCACGATGGCTTTTCGCCGGGCGTAATCGCGTCTGCCGACCTTGGTCCGCAGACGTCTTGCCATGCGCTCTTTGTCGGTGGCATCTTTGGGAATCCGACCTCGTGGTGCATCGGGCACTCGCTCGGAGTGCTTGAGGCGTCCGGTTGCCACAAGTGCGTTGATATCGGCCTCGGCGATCTGTTGGAGATTTCCCGCTGAGCAGTAGCCAGCATCGGCAAGCACCACCGCCGGAACCGCTTGGATGCCGATTGCTTCCAGGTTCTCCTTGGTGGTGGCGATCATGGGGACGAGCTGGTGAAAATCCGCGGCATCCTGGGTGAGTCCGGCACAGAGGATGACTTGGGATCCCTCATCCACCACAGCCTGGGCGTTGTAGGCATAGTGGTATCCCTCGTTGGTCTTCATCATCCGTGACTCGGGATCAGTAAAGCTGCGCTGGGCTTTGGGATCTGGCCGAGCTTTATCAGCGGCAACCCGAGCCGCCTCGGCGATCTCGGAGGGATCCTTGTCCTTCTTGACGGCGCTCTTGATCGCACTCTCTCTGGCCTTGTCCTTGGCGTCTGCTTCGATTGCCGCTTTGGCCTCTCGCAGCTTGGCGATGCGGGTCTCTCTGCGGGCGAGTTCGGTGGGAACCTCATCCCCCCGGTGCTCTTCGCCAAAGGCCTCGTCTTCTGCGGCATCGGTGGCTTGCGCCTCAGCCAGTATCGCCGCCACTTCTTCCTGGAGAGTGTCAATGCGGGGTCCGAGACGCTCATAGCTCATGGCTTTGCGCCGCGAGGCATTGGCACGCAGCTTGGTGCCATCCAAAGCCACCCGGCCCAGGGTTATGAGTCCTGCTTGGCCACAGAGCCTAAGTACCTGGAGAAAGAGGTCTCCCAAAACATCAAGGTGACGCCTGCGAAAGCGCGAGATGGCGCGGTGATCGGGAGTGGCATTGGCCGACAGCCAGCGAAACGCCTGTAAGTATTTCCTTGGCCGGCCCGAGGCAGCGTGCTCTTCCCCGGTCCACTCGGTGAAAACGCTGAGCATGGAAAAAGGCGGCTTCCTGTCCGGTTAGCCCTCCTGGGCCGCGGAATCCCCGGCAGCCAGGGCGTCGATCCAGGGCTTGGTGCTGGTCACCTCGAAGTGTTCCGCCGCCACCAGTTCCGCCACCGCGTCGTCCCCGAGCTCGATCGCCGCCACCAGCGCCTCGTGCTGCTTTAGGGCGCGGCTGTGAAGCTCGCTTGAATACGGGTGCGCGGCGAAGCCCAAGTTGGCGGCCGATGCGAGTTCACCGTTCAGATGCACCAAATAGGCGTTCCTGGTGGCGTGGGCAATTGCCTCGTGCAGCTCACGGTCGGCGTCGCGGGACTCGGTCGCGCTGCTCGATTCACGGTAGGCCTCCAGTGCCAGGCGCATCCGGTCCACATCCGCCGCCGTCCTCCTCCGCGCCGCGGTCTTGGCGATCGACTGCTGGATCAGGTTGCGGTAGTCGAGCATCACTTGCAGCTGCTCCCGGATCGGGCCGAGCGCCCTCTGGATGGCGGCCAGTTCCTCTTGCTTGTAATGCTCCCCGGCGACGAACGTCCCCCCTTGCCTGCCCCTCCTGGCCTGGAGGACGCCAAGCGCCGAAAGGCGGCTTATGGCCTGGCGCAAAGTCGTCCGGCTCACGTCGAAGGTCGCGGTCAACTGGCGCTCCGATGGAAGGCGGTCTCCCGGATTGAGGATTCCCACCGCTATGGCGGCAAGGATACGATCTGCAATCTGCTCGGGTGCCGTCTGCGTGCGCAGGTAGCCCAGCAGGTCGGCAGAAGGCATCGGTCGAATGCGATCCTTAGCGGCTCTGCCCGTCTCTCCCACGTGAATGAATGCTATCGTGCGGGCTCCACTATGCCCATGGAGCCGCGCTCGGGGAGCCATGCGCAGGCGGCGCGAAGAGCGAACGGGCGGGCGGAATGTTAACATCAAAAAACCCGTGGTTTTTGGTCTAGCCACTATACCTTTATGCGCTACCATGGCGCATCAGCGGCAATTCCCAACCAGGAGGCTCGGATGTCAAGCGAAGGATCCGCTTTGGCGGGCGGCAAGGAGAGGCCCCCGGGCCTCGCCAAAGGCGCACTGAAACCCATAAACGTACTGGCCATCGCCGTGGCGGCGATCTCGCCGACCACCTCGGTATTCCTCGTCTACGGCGCCGGGCTGGCTTCGGCCGGCACCGGGGTGATCCTTGCCTTCATCATCGGCGGGCTGATAGCCATCGGAATGGCCATGTCCTACGCCGAGGTCGGCTCGCTCTTCCCGTCCGCAGGCGGCGCGTACACCATCGTCAGGAAGGCGCTGGGGCCGGTTGCCGGAGGAGTGGCCAACGTCCTATTCCTGGTCCTGGGGATCGTGGTAACGGCTTCGATTCTGGTCGCCGCCGCCAGTTACCTCAACTCCCTCGTCCCGGCGTTACCGGTGAACTGGACCGCTTTCGGGATGATGGCGCTGGTGACGCTGCTCTCGCTCGAGCGCATCTCCCCCACCAGCTGGGTGACAGGTGCCATGCTCGTTCTCGAGCTGGCCGTGATCGCCATCTTCACCGCCTTCGCCTTCGCTCATCCCGCGCTGAGCGGCAACCCCTTCACACATCCGGTCGTGCCGAGCGGCTCAAAGGGCACCCTGGTCACCGTAGGCGCGGGGGCCCTTATGGTCGCGGTGGTCCCGGCGCTGTTCGCCTACAACGGTTACGACTGGCCGCTCTACTTCGCCGAGGAGTCCCAGGAGGCCAAGCACAAGCTCCCGCGTGCGGTTCTCATGGCCGCAGGGATCGCCATCTTCTTCGAGCTGGCCGCCGTGATCGGGGCGACCTTCGCGATCCACAACCTCGGCGCCGCCGCCGCCAACGCCTCGCCTCTTTCCCTCATAGCCCAGCAGGTCATGGGCGCAACGGGAGCGAAAATCCTGCTGATCGGCGTGATCATCGCCATGTTCGACACTGGGCTGGCGGGCAATCTCGCATACTCGCGCATCTACTATGCGTCTGCCAGGGACGGGATGTGGCCCGGGCCGCTCAACAAGTTCTTCGCCCATGTGAGCCCGCGCACCCAAGTGCCCACCTACGGCTTCCTGGTCCTGTTCGTCGGGAACGGCATTCTGTCCATCTTCACCTCGCTGAACAACCTGATAACTTTCACCGGAGTGGTGATCGTGGTGATCTACCTCCTGGTGGCGGTTTCGGCCATCGTCTCGCGCGTGCGCGCAAAGGAGGCCGAGCGCAGCTTCCGCATGCCCATATGGCCGCTTCCCCCGCTTGTCGCCATCGTCGGCGTAGCGATCGCCCTCAGCCAGCAGGCCAGGCGCGACCTGATAATCACCGCCATCATCCTTGCGGCCTCCGCGGCATACTATGGGCTGCGCCGGCGCAGTGCCGATGCACCGGCATCGGCGCCGGACGTCGCAACCGCGGGGGAGGCATGATGAACGCTAACTCGGACCCCAGGCACGTCGCCGTCGTCGGGGCGGGGATCGTCGGGCTGTCAGTCGCATGGTTCCTGCAGGAAGCCGGCGTCGAGGTCACCGTCCTGGAGCGAAGCGAAGTGAGCGCGGGCTCTTCGTGGGGCAACGCCGGATGGATCTCCCCTGGGCTCTCCATCCCGCTGCCGGAGCCAAGCGTGCTTCGCTACGGTCTGAAGTCGATACTTGACGGCGACTCGCCTCTCTACGTTCCGCCCACGTTCGATCCCGGCATATGGCGCTTCCTGATCAATTTCGCCCGCCATTGCAACATGCGGGATTGGAAGAGCGCGATGGGCGCGCTCATGGCGCTGAACCGCTTGGCGATCCCCGCCTACGAGCAAATGGCGCAAGGGGAGGAGGGCCTGGAGGTTCACACGGCTCCGATCGTCGCCGCCTTTCGCAACAGCTCGGAGGCGGCCTCGCTATTGCACGAGTTCGAGATGATCCGCTCATCCGGCCAAGCACTGGAAACCTCGGTCCTGGAAGGCCGGGAGGTTCGCGAACAGGTACCACAGCTCAGCACCAACGTCGGCTTTGCGATCAGCATCGAGGGGCAGCGTTACATCGATCCGAGCACCTTCACCGCCGCACTGGCCACGGCGGTGACCAAGCGAGGTGGGCGGATACTTACCGGACAAGCGGTCACGTCCATTGGCCGGGCCATGGGGAGGGTGGAAGTGTCGACCGGCGGCGGGCAAGGACTCCGCTGCGACGCCGCCGTGGTTGCCACCGGAGCTTGGATGGACGCCTTGGCCCGGGGACTCGGCGTCAAGCGCCAGGTGCAAGCAGGCAGGGGGTACTCTTTCGTGGTTCCGACCAGCCGCCCGGTGCCTTCGCCGATCTATTTTCCAAGCGTCCGGGTGGCCTGCACACCCAGCGGCTCCGACGCGCTTCGGGTCGCCGGGACCATGGAGTTCCGGAGTCCGGACGCTGCCTTCGACGCCAAGCGCGTAATGGCTATCGTCAGATCCGCCACGCCCCTGCTAGACGAGGTGGACTGGAGCGCGCGCCGTCTCGACTGGGTTGGCCCGCGGCCTGTCACGGGCGACGGCCTGCCGCTGATCGGTGAAAGCGCGATACCCGGGGTTTACGTCGCGGGCGGGCACGGAATGTGGGGCGTCACCCTTGGCCCCGCGACCGGCCAGGAGCTCGCTCGCCAGATCGTCGAGGGCAAGACGCCACCGGAGCTGCTCCCCTTCCTGCCCACCCGCCGCTGACAGCGGCAAACCGCGACCTGAAAAGGAAACGCTTGACGGATCACGTACCACGCCAGGATGAACCACCCGTCCTCATCGGAGAGGAGGCGGTCGCCCGCATCCCCCTGGTCGAGATAGACGAAGCGATGGTGGATTTGGCCACGATTCCTCGCATCGCGATCGACCCACGGCTCGCTGACCCCGCCGGCCACCACCGCATGGTCAGAGCAGGGGTGGCAAAGCGGCTCGGAGAAGCGGCCGCCTCACTCCCAGAGGAGCTTGAGCTACTGGTCATCGAAGGATACCGCCCGCTTGAAATCCAGCGCAGGATCTTCGAAGCGCACCTGGCCGAGCTGAGACCGATCTATTCGCAGGTTTCCGAAGCCGAGCTCTCGGTGCTGGCCAGCCGCTTCGTGGCACCGCCCACCGGCATTCCCCCGCACTGCTCCGGAGCCGCGGTCGACCTAACTCTTGCCTTCACCGGCGGACCCGAACTCGACATGGGCACGCGGGTAAACGAGGGACCCGAGGAGTCTCACGGGCGCTGCTACTCCAATGCGACGGACATACCCGCCAATTGCCGCCAGAACCGGGCAATCCTTTTCGGGGTCCTCGCCGGCCAAGGACTCGTCAACTACCCTCCCGAGTGGTGGCACTGGTCATGGGGCGACAGGTACTGGTCCCTCCAGAAGGGAGCGCCGGCCGCCCTTTACGGCCTCGTTGACGAATTCCGGTGGCGGCAATAGGCGCTCGGAGCATGGGTCAAAACCAGTTCCGGTTTCGGAGCTGATATGCGCGTTCCAGACGAAGCGTTCCGTATCGCTCTCCGGCGCGCTCGGGGTCGGGGAGCCATTGGACCTCGGCGAGCGCGGCGGCATGCCTTGCGCCGTCTGTTGGCCCCTCGGATTCAGCTGAGCGACGCCTGACCGGTTCGGGTGGGCTATTCGCCGGCCATTCTCAGATTTTGCCTCACGCGGTGCTCTCCTGAAGGTACTGTATGTATTTCCTTGGCCGGACCCCTGCCCATAGCCCGCTACTCGGGAACCTCGATCCGTCATACGGGTGACGCGGTGGCGGCTATTGCCTGGTTTTCGCCGACCTGGTATTCCGGGGCGCCAGGCGCCGCTACGCGGGCGAACGCGGCTGGTTGCTGAGACAACCGCTGCCACACGAGCGCTTTGTCGCGTCGCCAGGGCGACGTCTCAACCTTGTAATCCACCATTGGTAGTCTTACTTAAGACATACCGGTGGTAGCATGAAAGTATGAAAGTAAGTGTCAGCCTCCCGGAAGAAGATGTGGAGTTCCTTGATTCCTACGCCCAAGCTCAAGGCCTGGCATCGAGATCGGCAGCTCTTCACAAGGCCGTACGGCTGCTGCAAGGCGCGGAGCTGGCTCCGGCCTATGAAGACGCGTTCGCGTCCTGGCATGACTCCGGGGACGCGGCCGCCTGGGACGTTACAGCCAGCGACAATATCTGAGTTTGATGCTGCGCGGCGAGATTCGACTGGTAAACCTCGACCCCACCATCGGGGCTGAGGCCAACAAGCGCAGGCCGGCGGTCATCGTCAGCAATGATGGGGCAAATGCTGCGGCGGCTCGCCTCGGCCGCGGGGTCGTCACCGTGGTCCCAGTAACGTCGAATATCGCTCGGGTTTACCCGTTCCAGGTCAGGCTCTCCGCGAAGACAACCGGGCTGCACGCAGCGTCAAAGGCTCAAGCCGAGCAGGTCCGCTCGGTTGCCGTCCAGCGAGTCGGGCCGTTAGTTGGACGGGTCCCGGCAGACGTCATGGAAAAGATCGACGAGGCCCTTCGTCTCCACCTTGCGCTCTAACCACACACCGTCGTCCTGGCCCGGCTGTTCCAAGATGTTTATTATCTTTCGCTTGCGGGGAGAACAAGCTTCGGTTTCGCCGGCAGTGGCGTAATTCCCTTTTGGCGGCCATCAGGTACACCTGACCCACCGCCATCACTTGTTCATTTGCACGGCCACCTAATTCGGGCGCCATACCGGCAGATTCCCCGGAATGAAGACTCTCCCTGGCCTTGAACCGGAGTTGATCGCATCCGCACGAGCCCGAGGCGGCCAGGGTGGCCACGAATATCTCGGCGTAAAAGGCGATCTCCCCGGAGCGCTCATAGATGGAGACCCGGTCCCCGCAGTAGTCGATGTACATCTCGGCTCCGGGGTCGTGCTCTAACAGCATGGAGAGGGTGGTTTCAGGGGGTGAGCGCAACGAACTCGGCGACTTTGTCTTTCGGCATCATACCGCCGGGGGTCTCTCTTGGCCTTCTGTTGAAGCTTGATGGAATCGTCAATTGGGTTCACTGGCGTGGGTTGGGACAAGTCGGCAGGTTTGGGCATGTATTGGCCGAGCGCTCTACCGGTGTTCTGGTTCGAACCGCGCTGCGATGGTCATCCGGCAAGCCCTGGCAGGAGCCTGCTGGGGCCTTCCCCTGCCTGTCAGGGAAGGCGTGACCTCCGAGTTCCCTCCCAAGAGCTTTCCACGCCTGGTCGAGGATCCAACCGCCGCCGATGCGATCTGTGACCGCATCGCCGCCGGAACCATCGTGGTGAGCCTCACCGGCGAGTCCATGCGCAGGCTGAAGAGCCAGTCCAAGGGATGAGATCGGAGCGGGGGCGCATCCCGGCATCCGCCTGCGGCGGCTGTATGGGGGATGTGCCCCGGCTCGCCGCCAGGGAAACGGCCTTGGCCTTGCTCAGGTTCGCGGACCTCGGAATCAACGATGTGCAGGTAACCGACGACGACGCACAGCGGGCACAAGCATCCACTCAGGTGCGACGAGAGCCGGGAGGCCAGCTGCGTTTCATGCACCGCGTAGCGGAAAAAGAACTCCCGTTCGACCTCGCCGAGGAGTCCGCTGGAACCCAGACCTGGTCCGCACGCATCGGCCCAACGCTAGGTGCGCTGTACAGCGGTGGGGTACTGCCCTTCGACGAGATCGATGCGAGCCTGCATCCGCGCTTGTCGGCCCGCCGCCTGGAACTGTTCCAAGATCCTGAGACAAATCCGCTTGGAGCACAGCTCATCTTCACGACGCGCGACACCATCCTGCTCAACCATCTCAACCGAGACGAAGTGTGGCCAGCGGAGAAGGGGGGAACGTGGCAACGACGCTAACGGCACTTGCCGAGTACGGCGGAGACCAGGTCCGCCGGTCACTCGACCTTGAGCGGGCATACCTCCAGGGACGCTTCGGTGCCGTTCCCGAGTTGGCTGAGCACCACCCACCCGGCTCCAGTGAAGGTCTCGGCGGCCATTTCCAGGTTTTGCCTCGCGCGGTGCTCTCCGAAGCCTCCATCCAGCTTGGAGCTGGTGCCGCCTTCGCATTTCACCGACGACGACCTGCAGACGAAGCCCAGCGCCCGTCATCTCCCCGCGCGTTCCCGGCATTGTCCTTCGTTCCTGCCCGGCCATGCTTGAAAACCGTAAGTGTCTCACACAGCGCTCGACCCCCGGGGCAGCCGGAGTTTTCAAGACTCGGATTGCCGCAGGATCCGGCTCGAATTGCCCCGTGCAGCCATCTCCATGGACTGCCACAGTCCCGTTCGGGAACTCGGGATGTTCTCCAACACTTGCGATGTGCGCCGGTGGCGGCTCCTGCTCCCTTCCAGGCAAAGGTCCGGGCCGCAACATGACGTTCGGGCGCGGCTATGGATGCTGCAGCCCATGAACGTCGGCACGCAGATGGCCGAGCTCCGCGCATCCGGGCGTGCCCACTTCGCTTTGCGCCTCCCGCCCAGCTGCGAGAAGATGTAGGCGGCCGATACCCCCCACGGGCCGGAGCGGCTGCTGGCGGCGCTGCCGCCTTTGCAAGATTCATACGGGCGCGAGTGCGCCCGCGTTGCGTTCGTTGAAATCCGGAGGACTGTCTATGAGCATCGATAGCGACGAGTCCGAGATCATCTCGCTTGTCCGGCAGTTCGTGGACCAGCGGGTCAAGCCCGAGGTGCGCAAGTACGAGGAGACCGACACCTACCCCGGTCCACTGATCGAGGAGATGAAGGAGCTGGGCTTCTTCGGCCTTTTGGCTCCTCAGGCCTTTGGCGGGACCGACCTCCCTATGGCCACCTTCGCACGCGTGACCGAGGAGCTGGCACGCGGCTGGATGAGCCTGGCCGGAGCCATCGGCGGCCATTCGGTGATCACCTACGTCATCAAGACTTTTGGAACCCCTGCCCAGCAGGAACGCTATCTACCGCGTATGGCCACCGGGGAGCTGCGCGCCACCATGGCCCTCACCGAGCCCGGCGGCGGATCGGACCTGCAGAACATGCACACCAAAGCCGTGCGCAACGGCGGGGGCTGGGTTATCGACGGCTCGAAGACCTGGATCTCCAACGCCGCGCACTCCGGACTGGTCGGCCTTCTGTGCCGCACCGACTTGGATGCCAAGCCGGCACATAGGGGAATGACTGTGATGCTGGTCGAGCCGGGCCCGGGAATGGAAATCAGTCCCAAGATCCCCAAGCTGGGCTACAAGGGGGTGGAGGCCTGCTCGCTATCCTTCGACGCGATGCAGGTGGGAGACGACGCAGTGCTTGGGGGCGAGCCGAACCTGGGCTGGACCCAGATGATGCGCGGCCTAGAGGTCGGGCGCATCCAGGTGGCCGCACGCGCCCTTGGTGTCGGCCAGGCGGCCCTGGAGGCCGCGGTCGCCTATTCCCAGGAGCGCGAGAGCTTCGGCAAGCAAATCTGGAAGCACCAGTCGGTCGGCAACATGCTGGCCGATATGGCCACCAAGATGAGGGCGGCGCGCCTCCTCACCCAGGATGCGGCCGAGCGCTTCGACGCTGGGCTGCGCTCCGACCTGGAGGCCGGGATGGCCAAGCTCTTCGCCTCCGAGACCGCCCTCGAGGTGGCCATCGACGCCATGCGGGTGCACGGAGGATACGGCTTCTCGCGCGAGTTCGACGTGGAGCGCTACTACCGTGACGCGCCGCTGATGATTCTGGGCGAGGGCACAAACGAGATCCAGCGCAATGTGATCGCCGCACAGATAATCGCGCGCGACCGGGCAAACGAAAGGTACTAAGAAGAAAATGGCATCCAACATGCGCGACGTAGTCATCTGCGAGCCGCTCCGCACCGCCATCGGCGGCTACGGCGGCATGTTCAAGTCGCTGACAGCGACCGAGCTGGGTGTCGCCGCTCTGACGGGGCTTCTCGAGCGCACCGGTATAGACCCGGGAGTGATCGACGACGTGATCCTGGGGCACTGCTACCCCACGGCCGAGGCACCCGCCATCGGGCGCGTGGTCGCCCTGGACGCCGGCCTGCCGATTACGGTAGGCGGCCAGCAGGTGGACCGCCGCTGCGGATCGGGCCTGCAGGCACTCATCAACGGGGTCCTGCAGGTGGCAAGCGGCGGCAGCGACGTAGTCGTCGCCGGCGGCACGGAGTCGATGAGCAACGCGGCCTTCTACTCCATGGACATGCGCTGGGGCGCGGCCCGCACCGGGGTCACCGTCCACGACGCTCTCACTCGGGGGCGCTCGACCGCGGGCGGACGCAATTACCCGGTGCCGGGCGGGATGCTGGAGACGGCGGAGAACCTGCGCCGGGACTACTCGATCTCTCGCGAGGAGCAGGACGCCCTGGCACTGCAGTCGCACCAACGGGCGGTGGCGGCCCAGAAGAACGGGGTCTTCGAGGAAGAGATCGTACCAGTGGTGGTGCAAACCCGAGGCGGTTCAGAGGTGCTCACCAAGGACGAGCATCCCCGTCCCGACGCCAGCCCGGAGAGCCTCGCCAAGCTCAAGCCGATCCTCGCCAAGTCCGACCCCGAGGCGACGGTCACCGCCGGGAACGCGAGCGGGCAGAACGACGCCGCCGCGATGGCGATAGTCACCACCGCCGAAAAGGCCGAGGCGCTCGGTCTGACCCCGATGGTCCGCTTGGTGAGCTGGGGACAGGCGGGAGTCGCCCCCAATCGCATGGGCATCGGCCCCGTCCCGGCGACGGCAAAGGCTCTGGACCGTGCCGGCCTGAGCCTCTCGGAAATGGACGTCATCGAGCTGAACGAGGCCTTCGCAGCTCAAGCGCTGGCCGTGATGCGGGAGTGGCGCGTCGATCCCGCCGACGAGCGTATCAACCCCAACGGCTCGGGAATCTCGCTGGGGCATCCGGTGGGTGCCACCGGGACCAGGATGCTGGCCACCCTCGCCCGCGAGCTGCGACGCCGCCAAGGCAGGTACGGCCTGCTGACCATGTGCATCGGTGGCGGACAAGGCCTTGCCGGCGTCTTCGAGGCGCTGCGTTGAGCCCAGCCCACCTCACCTACCCCCCGCGCCGGTCCGCCCGGCATCACACAAGGACGACAAGATGACCGAAAGCCGCCCCGGAGTCGGCAACCAACCCGGAATCCAGCAGGTGAGCGACGAGGACTTCGCCGACATTCTCCAGGCCACCCGCGACTTCGTGCGCAACCGGGTTATGCCTCGCGAGAACGAAATCATGGCCAAGGACGAGGTGCCGGCGGACCTGCGGGCGGCGGCCGCCGATCTCGGCCTCTTCGGTTACGCCATCCCCCAGGAGTGGGGAGGGCTCGGGCTGAACCTGGTGCAGGATGCGGAGCTGGCCATGGAACTCGGCTACACCTCCCTGGCTCTGCGCTCGATGTTCGGCTCCAACAACGGCATCGCCGGCCAGGTCCTGGTGGGTTATGGCACCGACGAGCAGCGCAAGACGTGGCTGAGCAGAATCGCCTCCGGCGAGGTGGTGGCAGCCTTCGCGCTCACCGAGCCGGGCGCCGGCTCAAATCCCGCCGGGCTGCGCACCACCGCCAGGCCGGACGGCGACGGCTGGGTGATCGATGGCAGCAAGCGCTTTATTACCAACGCCCCGACGGCGGGGCTCTTCGTGACCTTCGCCCGCACCCGGGAGGCCAGCTCCAAGGATCCGGGAATCGCCGTCTTTCTGGTGCCGGCGGACAGCCCCGGCGTGACGGTGGGGCCCCACGACCGGAAGATGGGCCAGGAAGGCGCCTGGACCGCGGACGTCACTTTCGACCATGTCCTTGTCTCACACGCGGCTCTGGTCGGCGCCTCCGAACAGCACGGCTATCAGGCGGCCATGTCCTCCCTGGCCCGGGGGCGCGTGCACATCGCCGCCTTGGCTGTCGGGTCGGCCCGCCGGGCGCTCGACGAGTCCGTGGCCTATGCAGCGGTGGCGACCCAGGGTGGCGTAGCCATCGGCGAGTTCCAACTCGTCCAGGCGCACCTGGCGGACATGCAGACCGAGGTGATGGCAGGCGAAGCGCTGGTGCGCGAGTGCGCGCGCAAGTACCACACCGGCGAAGACCGCCGCATCGCCCCCAGCGTCGCCAAGCTCTTCTGCACAGAGATGGCCGGCCGGGTGGCCGACAAGGCTGTGCAGGTGCACGGAGGCACGGGGTACATGCGTGAGGTGCCGGTGGAGCGGATCTACCGGGAGGTGCGCCTTCTGCGGTTGTACGAGGGCACCTCGGAGATCCAGCGCCTCATCATCGGTGGCGGCCTCGTGCGAGCGGAGCGGCGGCGCCTTCAGGGCTGAGCGCCGGGCTGCGCGGGTTCGAATGGCTTCTCTTCGCCTTGGATGGGTACGATGACAGCCGTTCGCCTACAGCGAGTGCGTGGCGTTCACAAGGACAACCTGAGACCAAAAGCGAATCGGCTGAAGTGGGCCCGGCCGGTCCTGCAGCCGCCAATCGAGAGGAGTGGCGTTGGGCGAGGCGTCAACCGGCCTTCTGGCCGGACTGAGGATAATCGAGTGCGCCACCTTCGTAGCCGGCCCCTCCGGCTGCATGGCGCTCGGGCAGATGGGCGCGGACGTCATCCGCGTCGACCCCATCGGCGGGGCGGCGGACTTCAACCGCTGGCCGCTCTCTCCCCACACCGGGGCCAGCCTCTATTGGGCATCGCTCAACAAGGGCAAACGCTCGGTCGCGGTCGACCTCCGCTCCCCTGAGGGGCGTGAGCTGGTGATCGGGCTGGCCACCGCCCCGGGATCCGACGCCGGCGTAGTGGTGGACAACAACGTAGGCCGCCCCTGGCTCTCCTACGAGGCGCTTTCCTCCCGCCGCGCCGACATCATCCAGGTGCACATACAAGGACACTCTGACGGTCGGCCGGCGGTGGACTACACCGTCAACCCGGAAGTCGGGGTGCCCTGGCTTACCGGTCCGGTCGAGGCCGAAGGACCCGTCAATCACGTGCTTCCCGCCTGGGATCTGTTGACCGGGATGACCATGACCACCGGCCTACTGGCCGCGCTGCGCCGCCGGGATCGCTCCGGAGAGGGGGCTTACCTCCAGCTGGCGCTGGCCGACGTGGCTCTGGCCGGGGTGGCCAATTTGGGCTGGTTCGCGGAAGCCGCGGAGCGCGGCGAGGACCGGCCCCGCATCGGCAATCATCTCTACGGCAGCTTCGGCGTTGACTTCGCCACCCGCGACGGGCACCGTGTGATGGTGGTCGCCCTCACGGATCGGCAATGGTACGCGCTCCGCTCGGTGACCAAGACCGAGGCGGTCTTCGGGGCGCTCGAGAACGCGCTCGGTATCGACCTCACCCTGGAGGCCGACCGCTACATCTATCGCGAGACCATCACCGCAATCCTGCGCCCCTGGTTCGCCACCCGCACTTTCGAGGAGGTGCAGCGCGAGCTGGAGGCCGCCCACGTGCTGTGGGGCAAGTTCCGTACCATGACCGAGGCGGTGGAGGACTTCCGCCAGGACACCAGGCCGAGCGTCCTGACCGAAGTCGCCCAGCCCGGGGTGGGCACCATGGTCTCCGCCAAGTCTCCGCTGCGGCTGGACGCGGACTACGTAGCCACCGGCCACGCCCCGGCGCTGGGCGAGCACACCGACCAGGTGCTGGCCGAAGTGCTCGGACTGAGCCAGCCTGAGCTGGGACGGCTACACGACGCCGGAATCATCGTTTGACCTTTCACCACCCCGTCGCTGCAAAACTCCTGGCTGACCGAAGACATACTCGCGCGTATCGCCGTCCCACAAGTCTTGAGGGTCACTTTCCGGACAAGTCATCTTCAACGCGTCGCGCCGAGAGGTACTTACCGTCACTATCTTTCGCCAGTTCGCCAGTCTCCCGATCGTAGACGGGCACCACATCGCGATACCGGCGGTCCACAGGCTGCCCGTCACAGATGGCAGAGTTGCCTATGACATCCATCATCGCAATGGGCGACGCCTCTGGGTCCTGGCCACGGCTTCATTGCCTCGCTGCTCATCCTCGACATCGAACACGATCCAGCTACGGTCAAAGGCCGTGCCCTCGAAATGCAGCTCTATCCCGCCTCCAACTGTGTGCTCGATGCCACCATCGGCGGTCTCGGCGTCCATTGGTTTTGACACGCCAACCTCACACTCGAAGTGCGTGCCCAGGGGGATATTGGCGTGGACAATCCTGGTTCGAGACCCCCATGCTTCCGGCAGTCCGTGCTCACTAAGCACCTGCTCCCACGTCTTGGTACCCTTCTCAGGGTTCGCTGGATCCAGGAAGAGGTCGGTCTTAGGCATCCAGACGGAATACGTACTAGTTCCATTTGGATCCGAACCAACGTCTGATTCTCGTACCTCACCCTCGACTTGCAACGCAACGAGTTCCAAACCGCCTGGCTGATAAACGACATAGAAACGCTTATTCCTTTCCCCACCATCGCCAAAGTCGCCTGAGAGGAAAAAGTCGTCATCCACGTGTCGCGCCCAGAGGTACTTACCGTCACTATCTTTCGCCAGTTCGCCCGTTTCCCGGTCGTAGACGGACGACTTATCGATATGCCGGCCGTCGGCAGAGTTGCCTATGACATCCATAATCGCCAACGGGCCGCCACCTTCGGCCCTGGCCACGGCTTCATTGCCTCGCTGCTCATCCTCGACATCGAACACGATCCAGCTGGGGTCAAAGGCCGTGCCTTTGAAATGCAGCTCTATCCCGCCTCCAACCGTGTGCTCGATGCCACCATCGCGGGCCTCCCCGTCCTTTGGTTCCGACACGCCAACCTCACACTCGAACTCCGTGCCCTGGGGGATATTGGCGTGGACAATCCTGGTTCGAAACCCCCCAAATGCTTCCGGCAGTCCGTGCTCACTAAGCACCTGTTCCCACGTCTTGGTACCCTTCTCAGGGTTCGCTGGATCCAGGAAGAGGTCGGTCTTAGGCATCCAAAAGGAACGTGTTCTAGTTGCATTTGGGTCCAGACCAACGTCTGATTCTCCTACCTCACCCTCGACTTGCAACGCAACGAGTTCCAAACCGCCTGGCTGAGTAACGACATACGAACGCTCCTTCCTTTCCCCACCATCGCCAAAGTCGCCTGAGAGGAAAAAGTCGTCATCCAGGTTGACCGGAGCGTCTCGTTCGATTCGCGTGGACTCGTAAGGCTCCACATCTGAATCGTCGCGACCGCGGTTCTCGCCGTCCCAGCCGTCGTCCTCTTTGCCGGTCTTGCCCTCTTCCAAGCCAGGGGACTCGGGGTTCTGCTCGGCGGAGGACTCGGGATCCTCCCAGCCGGATGACTCGGGGTTCTGCTCGGCGGAGGACTCGGGATCCTCCCAGCCGGATGACTCGGGGTTCTGCTCGGCGGAGGACT